>DAOVIC010000001.1 GCA_030671565.1 Anaerohalosphaeraceae bacterium | reverse complement strand
TATTTTTCTTCGATGATGCAAACTTTTGCGCCACGCATCGATGCGCGAAGTGCTGCTACATAACCGCCTGGACCTGCTCCTAATACCGCAACGTCATACATTTTATAACTCCTACTTTTGATTTTTTACAACAACAACTTCAACGTTATTTTTCTTAAATGCCGAAGCGTCTTTTTCGCTTAGTGTTTTATCTGTTATGAGCACGTCTATCTGGCTGGTTTTCAGGACACGTGTAAGTGCCTTTTTGCCCAATTTATTCGCATCGGCAAGGAGGAAAATCTTGTCGGACCGTTGTGCGGCAAAGCGTTTTGTATATGCGTTGAATGCAGCGTTTTCATATGTTCCCTCTTCTGGTACAAGGCATGTGCTGGAAAAGAAAGCTTTGTTGATGTGAAAAGAATCTGCCTGCGAGTCCGGTTCGAACCCTACGAACGAATATGTCTCGGTGTCGAAAACGCCGCCTAATCCGATCAGTCTTATGTTTTGGGCCTTTGCCAATTCCAGCGAGATCATCAGTGAGTTAGTCACTATGGTTATTTCCGGGTCCAGCCTGGCAAGGTTTCGTGCAAGCCAGCTTACCGTTGTCGATCCGTCGAGAAAGATCGAGTCGCCCGGTTCAATGAACTGGATTGCACAATCGGCTATCAGTTCCTTTTCTTTCGTGTTGATCTGAAGGCGATTTACGATCTGAGCCTCGCGAAATTGTGCGGGCGATTCGATCTTCTGTACACCGCCTTTGACTCGCAGAACCAGATGTGCATTGGTAAGGTAATCTGCATCGCGTCTTATGGTAAAGGGTGAGACGCCAAACAGCTTGCCTAGGTCGTCGAAGGAGGCGATGCCGACTTTATTTACGTATTCTACGATTTTCTGTTGTCGTTGTCTCATTTGCGTCTTTTGGTTAGTATTTTGAGTGATTTTTTTGCAAAATGAAGCCAATTTGATCTCAATGTGTGTAAATTATAGACTAATTTTTTAAAAAATCAACAAAATTCTGTAAAATTCTTGACAAATTTGACATATCCTTTACAATTATGGTTTATCGTAGTTAAGAGAACCTCTAAAAATTACTCGGTCAGCGAAAGTTGAATGAAATTTAAGTGGGTGTTCTGAAAAACTGTTCGCCTGCGGCAAAAAAAGCGTTTGCCGGTGGATTAGGCCATACGTAACGGCTTAATTGTAAGTTATTCAGAGGGCTCAAGTTTTTGCCTTTGGAGATGTTGTATGTCAATGAAGAGTATTACCAATAAACCTGATTTCAAGAAGAAGACACTGACTTTCGGTGAGATCGAATGTTATCAATATGATAAAACCCTGAAAGATGAGCTAAAAAGCGGCATGACTGCCGATGACGCGATGTTTCTGTATAAGCAGATGCAGTACATCCGTGCGTTTGAGTCCGTGATAATCAAGCTTCGCAGCGGCGAGCTTGTACCTTTTGAGGGTTACCAGTTTTCTGGCGCTACTCACCTTTCGATCGGTCAGGAAGGCTCGGCGGCAGGCGCTAATGCGGCATTGCGTGGGGATGACTATATTACAAGTTCGCATCGTGGCCATGGCCATGGTATTGCCAAAGAAGGTTATGCGTTGCGGGCCATGGATGCAGATCAATTGAAGGATTTTATCAGCGGGGTAAGTTTTAAGAGTAAAAAAGACAGTCTGATGGAGCAGGCCCTTGAGGTTCACCTTTACCGTACAATGGCAGAATTTCTGGGCAAGGAAGAAGGTTATTGCCGGGGCCGCGGCGGCGGGATGCATATCGCCGACTTTAATGTCGGTCATCTTGGAGCAAATGCGATTGTCGGCGGAAGCCTTCCGATGGCTACCGGTGCCGGTATGAGCATGATGTTCCAGGGTAAGGATCGTGTTACACTTTGCTTCTTTGGCGATGGCGCATCCAATAACGGCGTGTTCTGTGAGTCACTTAACATGGCTTGTATGGATCAGTTTGAGAAGGGGGTTCCGGTTATTTTCTTTATTGAGAACAACCAGTTCGGTATGACGGGCAGAACCCGTGATGAGATCACCGGCATTGACTTTATCGCCAGACGCGGGTGGGGCTATAACGAAAAAGGGATGCATGCAGAGGTCGTTAACGGTATGAATCCGCTTGCTATTCAGGATGCGGTAAAACGTGCGGCAGAGATTTGTCGTAACGGTGACGGGCCTGTACTGCTTGAGGCGATGACCTACCGTTATATGGGGCACTCATTGAGCGATCAGAGCCGATATCGCAATGAAGAAGAGATCGAGGCGTGGAAGTGCGAAGATGCCATAGGCGGATTTAAGCAGGAAGTGGTAAAGGCCGGTATTGCCCAGGCCGATGAGCTTGAGCAGATCGAAAAAGAGATCTATGAGGAGATGGAAGAGATAACGATCGCTGCGGCAAAGAGCGATTTCCCGGATCCTTCGACGATACTTGAAGGGCTTTATTCAGACAGCACTACAGATGAGATTTCGGACGAGTTTAAAACCGTCGAATATAATAAGGAGCTGGTAAAAGACGCCAGAGACGGCAAGGGCAGAATGCCTTATCGAAAAGCGATCGTCGAGGCAATGACCGAAGAAATGCTTCGGGATAAGCGTGTTGTGTTCTATGGCGAAGATGTTGCCGAGCACGGCGGCGCTTTTGCAGCGACGTTGGGTCTGGTGGAGACGTTTGGCAGGAAACGCGTATTTAACGCTCCGATCTCTGAAGTTGCGATTTGCGGTTCGGCGGTTGGTATGTCTATGACGGGCATGCGGCCTGTGGTCGAGCTTATGTATATTGATTTTATTCTTATGAGCATGGATCAGCTTGGTAACCAGGCGGCAAAGAACAAATATATGTTCGGCGGTAAGGCAAAGGTTCCGATGGTTTGCAGAACAGCTATCGGCGGCGGTAAGGGTTATGCGGGTCAGCACTCACAGAGCCTTGAAGCAATCGCGACGCAGATACCGGGCCTTAAGGTGGTGGCACCTGCAACACCAGCCGACGCTAAGGGACTTTTGAAAACGGCTATTCGTGACGACAACCCGGTTATATTCCTTGAGCATCAGTTGCTTTACGGCGACAGGGACGTTGTTCCTGAGGGTGACTATCTTGTGCCTTTCGGCAAAGCCGCAGTTCGTCAGGAAGGCTCGGATGTGACAATCCTGGCGTATTCCTATATGGCAAAGATCGCCCGGCAGGCTGCTGACCTGTTAGCCGGCAAGGGTGTTTCGGCTGAAGTGATCGATATTCGTAGCCTTATTCCGCTTGATGTCGATACTATTGTCAATTCGGTTAAGAAGACGAACTATGCAGCGGTGATCTCCCAGGCTCCCGGAACGGGTTGTTACGGCG
This sequence comes from Anaerohalosphaeraceae bacterium, assembly GCA_030671565.1. The sequence goes on along the minus strand of DAOVIC010000001.1, from coordinate 53,835 downwards.
AGCATATTGCATTCGAGATACAGCAGAAAGCTTTCGATTATCTTGATGCACCGATAGAATTGATCGCTTCGTACGAGTGTCCTCCTCCGATGGCACCGACTTTGGAAGCGGAATTTATGCCGAATGCTCAGAAGGTGTGTGACAGAGTCCTTGCGATGTTGGGCAAATAATTAATCAATTATTAGAGCTACCCTTAAACTTAGCAGTGTGGAGTTTTGTATATGGCTATCGAAGTTAAAGTTCCAATAGCAGACCAGACGACCGAAGAGGTTCGTATAGTTGCCTGGAAGAAGTCGGTTGGTGACGCGGTTAAGCATGGCGAAGTTGTTCTTGAGATAGAGACAGACAAAGCTGTCATGGAAGTCGAATCGGTTGGTGAAGGAGTTCTTTTACGGCAGCTTGTCGATGTCGACGATATGGCTGCGGTCGGTAAGGTTATCGGTTTTATAGGTGAAAGCGGCGAGATCGTCGATGCCGTCGCAGATGAGACCGAATCTGTAAAGCCGGTCGCTTCGGCGGAAGTTTCCGAAGAAAAAGTTCCCCAGGAGACCTCAGCGGGTTATAAAGTAAAGAAAACAGCGATCACTCCGCTTGCCAGAAAAATAGCCGAAAAGACAGGGCTTAACCTTGATACGATAGAAGGGACCGGGGCGCACGGGAAGATATTGCGAAAAGACCTTCAAGCGTCACCTGCCAAAGCCTCATTGCATGAGGGCCGGTTGTTTGCGTCGCCAAATGCCAGGAGACTGGCGAAGGAACTGGCGGTTGATATATATTCTATCCCGGGTACCGGGCCCAGGGGCAGGGTAATCGGTGAAGATGTAATTGAATACGCCAAGAACAAACCCTCAACTGATCATACGCCCGCAGAGGGTCAGCCTCAGCCGGGTACGGAAGTGGAACTTACAAAGATGCGTCGTGCAATCGGTGTCAATCTGCAAAGAAGCTTCCGCGATACGCCGCACTTTAATGTTACGATGTCTATCGATATGACGCGGGCGATGAAGTTTCGCGATGGGATCAACATGGGTAAGGAAAAGATCGATAAGGTTTCTGTCAATGACCTTGTTGTCAAAGGTTGTGCGGTGGCATTGAGGAAGTACCCTGCGGTTAACAGTAAATTTATGGAAGATACGATCAAGTACGAGGCGGATGTTAATATTGGCATTGCAACAGCGCTGCCTGACGGCCTTGTTGTGCCGGTCGTGTTGAATACAGACAAGATGGGCTGGAAAGAACTGGCAGCAGAGACCAAGGCCGTTGTCCAGCAGGCAAGGGGCGGCAAGTTAGCTGGTCTCGGTAAGGGAACTTTTACTGTGTCGAATCTTGGCATGTTCGGTGTCGATGAGTTTACGGCTATCATCAATCCGCCTGAAGCTGCGATCCTGGCGGTAGGGGGAGTTAAGCAGGAAGTTGTTTCTGTAGACGGAATGATAGGTGTCAAGCCGATGATGAAAGTGACTCTTTGCAGTGATCATAGGGTTGTGGATGGTGCTTTGGCTGCACAGTTCTTACAGATTATTAAGCTTTATCTTGAAGAGGAAATAGCTTAAGCTTGTTACTGGAATATATCTGTGATCAGAATTATTTCTGGTAGGGGTAAGGATGTCGGACAAAAAAGAGTATATCGCGGTGGATTTAGGTGCCGAGAGCGGTCGGGTTATGTTAGGTGCCGTTTCTGATTCTAAGCTTCAGCTCGAAGAGATATATCGTTTTGGCAATGGACCGGTCGAGCAGGACGGTTCTTTGCGGTGGGATTTCGGTGAGCTGTTTTCCAATATCAAAGAAGGCATTGGAAAAGCAGTTAAAGCCGCCGAGGGTAAGGTTTGCGGTATTGGAGTCGATAGCTGGGGAGTTGACTTCGGGCTTATCGATGAAAAGGGCGAGCTTATCGAAAACCCGTATCACTATCGGGACAGCCGAACCGACGAAATGATGGATAAAGCTTTTGGCATCATGGGTAAAAGAGAGCTTTATGACAATAGCGGCCTGCAATTCATGCAGTTCAATACGGTCTATCAATTGCTGGCAGTAAAAACTTTTCATCCGGAGCTTTTAGAGAAGGCAAGTAAGCTGGTCTTCATTGCCGATCTTGTTTCATATTATCTGTGCGGTGAGGTTTTCGCCGAATACAGCCTTGCGAGTACATCGCAGCTTATGGATATGAGTACAAAAGATTGGTCCCGGGAAATTTTCGATAAACTTGCGCTGCCTATTGAACTTATGCCCAGAGTCGTTGCCCCTGGTACGGTTGTGGGCAAGGTCAAGGATGAACTGGCAAAAGAATTCGGCTCTGAGCCCATCGACGTTATCGCTGTCGGCTCGCATGACACGGCAAGTGCTATCGCCGCCGTTCCCGTAAAAGAAGGCAAATGGGCGTACCTGTCGAGCGGGACCTGGTCATTGATGGGCGTCGAGATTCCCGATGCCGCTATAAATGATGAAACTTATAAATATCAAATTACCAACGAAGGCGGCGTTGCCAACACTATTCGGCTGCTTAAGAACATCATGGGACTCTGGATCATTCAGGAATGCAAACGGCAATGGCAAAAGGAAGGGGATGATCTGTCATATTCTCAGATCACGCAAATGGCTGAGGATGCCGAGCCTTTTAAAGCGTTGATCGATCCCAACGACAAATCTTTCTTCGCACCTGGCGGGATGCCGGAAAGGATCAGCAAGTATCTCGCCGGCAACGGCCAGCCAGCTATCGATGACAAAGGTCAGATAGTAAGGGTTGTTTTGGAGAGCCTGGCGATGAACTATCGCGGGGTTATCGAAAAGCTTGAAGAGATAAGCGGTGACAGTATCGATGTTTTGCATGTCGTCGGCGGCGGAATACAGAATAAACTGTTGTGTCAGTTTGCCGCTAATGCCATGGGAAAGAAAGTGGTTGCAGGTCCGATAGAGGCTACAGCGAGCGGTAACGTTATTATGCAGGCAATCGCCAGTGGGCAGATCGAGTCCCTGGAGGAGGCAAGAGAGGTGGTTGCCAGTTCTTTCGAATTGAATACTTATTTGCCGCAGGATGCTGAAGTGTGGGGTGTGCAATACAAAAAATTTGAAAATGTTTTTAACCAGTAACAGCAGGAAAATATGAGTGATAACAGAATTCAGGAACTCGAGCTACAGCTTGACAGTTTTGATATTTCGCAAAGAAAAGATGCGTTGACGGCACTTTGGGGGATGGTTCAGGCAGGGGAGATCGAGCTTGCCTCAAGCGGGACGGATGTAAATCTTCATCTCCATTCGTTTTATTCTTATAATGCGTGCGATTATTCTCCCAGCCGAATCGCATGGAAAGCACGTCAGCGAGGTTTGGCGGTTGCGGGTATAGTCGATTTTGATGTTTTCGACGGTCTGGACGAATTTTTCGACGCTGCAAATTTGATCGGTCTTAAAGGTTGTGTTGGAATGGAGACCCGTGTTTTTGTTCCTGAATTTGCGGATAAAGAAATAACTTCTCCGGGCGAACCGGGTATTACCTATCATATGGGGGTGGGTTTTACGGAAAGTTGTGTGCCGGGAAGTCTTTTGGGGTTTAAGGGGGAATTGAAAGAAAGGGCTCAAAACCGAAATCGTGATCTGATCGGCAGAGTTAATGAGTATCTATCGCCGGTTGAGCTGGATTTTGAAAAGGATGTTCGTCCTTTGACGCCGTCGGGCAATGCTACCGAAAGGCATATTTGCTTTGCTTATGCGAAAAAGGGGCGTTCGATATTTAGTGATGATAATGAGCTTGCCGGTTTCTGGGAAGAAAAGCTTGGTGTTAGTATAGACGACCCTGCTCAGTTGGAAGGGGGAGAACTTCAGGGGGTTATCCGGGCAAAGACCATGAAGCGGGGCGGGGTTGGATATGTTCAGCCTGGTGAGGGGTCTTTTCCTACGATGGCCGAGACTAATCAGTTTATTCTTGCGGCGGGGGGGATCCCGACTCTTACGTGGCTTAACGGTTTAAGTGACGGTGAAAGGGAAATTGAAGAACTACTGAAAGTTGCGATGAGCAGCGGGGTTGCGGCGATCAATATTATTCCGGACAGGAATTTTACGGCTGGGGTAAAGGACGAGAAACTTGCTAATTTAAATCGTATCGTAGAAATTGCGGTGAGCCTGGATTTGCCGATCGTTGTCGGTACGGAAATGAACAGTCCGGGTCTTAAGTTTGTCGATGATTTCAAATCCGCAGAGCTGGCGCCGCTAGCGCCAATTTTTCTTACGGGTGGGCATATAGTTTACGCCCATTCTGTATTGCAAAAACAGTTAGGGCTTGGATATGCAGGTGATTGGGCCAAAGAGAATTTTGCCAGGGTCGCAGATAAAAACAATTTTTATGAAAAAGTCGGAAAGTATTTGGAGCCTGCCGGAGAAGACTTGATAAGTGAACTTAAAGGGCAGGCAAAAATTACTCCGGATCAAATTATAGAAAAGATAAATCACTAGAAGGATACAATGAGCAACGAATTTCCCAAAACACAAGAAGCGGTACAGTTGACAGGTCCCGATGAACTGATCTTAAACAAAAAGAAAACACTACACCTGCCCGGGCCGTATCAAATACTCGGTGAGGTAGAAGCGGTAGGTCTTTGCTTTTCTGACCTTAAGCTTTTAAAGCAGTTTTCCGAACATGGCCGCAAGGGGTATATTCAATCCGGCATTGATACGTCAGTTCTGGATGAGATAACAAGCTACGCGCCAGGAGAAAAACCTACGGTTCCAGGTCATGAGGCGGTAGTTAGAATTTGTTCGGTCGGGGATAAGGTGACGGGGATCAATGTCGGCGGTCGTTATCTCGTTCAGACAGACTATCGGTGGCTGCCAAATAGCATTTCCAATGCTTCTTTCGGTTACAATTTTGAGGGCGGATTGCAGCAGTATGTGCTGATGGACCAAAGGATAATTACTTCGCCTGAGGGCGAGTCGCTGCTTATACCAGCTTCTGAAGAGCTTAGCGCATCTGCGGTGGCGCTGGTTGAGCCATGGGCGTGTGTAGAGCATTCCTATGTGGCCAAAGAGCGTACTTCACTGAAAACCGGCGGGAAAATGCTGGTCGTTGCGGATAAGGAAATCGACGAAAAACTATTTGGCGCTTTTGTCGGCAGGTACGGTAAGCCGGGTGAGATAACTGTTGTATCGAAATCCGAAATTCTTACAGATATTGGCGTTGGGTTGGTCCGTAAGAGCGAGATTTCGGAGTTGGAAGATGCCGGGTATGACGATGTGGTTTATTACGGCTGCGATGGGCAGGTTGCCGAGAGTCTGTTTCCGAAGGTCGGGGCAAGAGGTTTGATCAATTTTGTTCTTTGCGGGGACAAGTTTGGCGAAGATGTCGTAACCCAGGTGGGCAGGGCACATTACGGCGGTATTCGAATTATCGGTACAACGACTTGTGATCCGGCCGATTCGATGCGGTACATTCCGGATTCCGGTGAGATCAGAAAAGGCGATAAAATAAATGTTATCGGCGCAGGCGGGCCGATGGGCGTGATGCATGTAATAAGAAATATATGCCAGGGGGTCGAAGATGTTACGGTTTTTGCCGGCGATCTTGACAATGAAAGACTTGCAGGTTTAAGTGAAATGGTCGCACCGCTGGCTCAAAAGAACAATGTCAAATACGAATCTTATAACCCAAAAGAAAAGGCACCTGAGGTTAAATTCGATTATACCGCTCTTATGGCGCCGGTACCTCAACTGGTAACCCAGGCAGTATTAGACTCATGCGAAAACGCGATTTTAAATATTTTTGCCGGGATCCCCGCTTCGGTCAGCGGCAAAATTGATCTTAATGCTTATATCGAAAAACATCTTTACATGATCGGTACGAGCGGGTCTGTACTGCATGATATGAAGACGGTTTTGGCTAAGGTCGAAAGCGGCAGGCTCGATACAGATCTTTCAGTTGCGGCGATCTGCGGACTTGACGGAGCTGTCGAAGGAATTCGAGCGGTTGAGAATCACCTGATACCGGGCAAGATCATAGTTTACCCTTCCGTTGAGGGCCTCGGACTGACAAGGCTGGAGGAACTTAATGATAAAATGCCTGAGGTGGCAAACTGTCTTTCCGGTCAATTTTGGACGAAAGAAGCTGAGGACAGGCTCTTAGCATAAAGCATATTAAAATATATTATTTGGAGTTATAACGAATGGGCAAGGCACTGACTGATCTTATCAGGATATCTAATTCGGCAGGTAAGGATCCTTCTTTTGTGCAGGGCGGCGGCGGTAACACATCGATCAAAACTGACGATGGGAAATACATGTACATAAAGGCCAGCGGCACGGTACTTAAGGAGATGAATTCCAAAAAGGGTTGGCGCAGAATGAACCTTGGGTCCGTTCTTTTAGTGATGCAGGATAAATCGATAGCTAAACTTCCGGTTCATATTCGTGAGCCGGAAGTAGCGAATCGCCTTCTTTTGGCCTGTGATGACAATATTACTGACGGTTCGCGTCCTTCCGTAGAAGTACTTTTACACGCATCTCTTGGAAAGTGTGTGGTGCATATTCACCCAAGTGCCGTAGGTGCCTATGTAAACGCCAAAGACGGCAAAGCAAAACTCGAAAGACTTTTCAAGGATTTAAGTAAGCCGTTTCTGTGGGTGCCTTATGCCGATTCCGGGTATGCGGTTGCCAGGAAGATCATGACATTAACAGCAAAATACGAAGAAGAATACGGTGTAAAACCGCAGGTTATTTTCCTGGAAAAGCACGGATTGTTTGTCTCGACATCGAGTCCTAACAGTTCTTTGCGGCTTACGAAAAAAATTATAACAAAATGCAATCTCCGTCTTAAACGACCAGCAGCTATGAAAGCTAAGTCAGTAGAAAAACCGGATATCCAGCAGGCCGCTCTGTGCATACGAAAGGCCTTCTATGATGCTTGCGGCGAGTATGCTTCCGTCAGTTATTTTACAAATGATACGATAGCCTCATTTGTACGTAAGAAAGGCAGCAAAAGGCTGCTTAGAGGTGTTTTGAGTCCGCAGGAACTGCTTTATTCAAACGGTTCGGCGGAGTGGCTGGAAAAACTCGATGCTAAAAAAATAACCGCCAGAATCCGTTCGCTCATCGGCAAAGGTCAAAAGATTCCGGCAGCATACCTGGTAAAGGGCATGGGCCTGTTCGCAGTGGGTAAGAAAAAGACAGCTATTACTGTCAGGGATATTGTAACGAGTTCGCTTTTCATACGTACTAGTGCCGACCGCCTGGGCGGCGTTTCGGTGCTTAATAAAAAACAACGGGATTTTATCAATAAGTGGGAATCAGGGGCTTTGGTAAAAACTATTGCTGCTGGAGCAAATCCGGGTGACCTGGAAGGCCGCGTAGCTGTAGTTACCGGCGCCGGCAGCGGTTTGGGGAAAAGTATTGCTCTTGCTCTTGCTGATGCAGGGGCCCTGGTAGCTATTGCGGATATCGATGAGAAGGCTGCGCTGCAGGTACAGAAAGATATAGAGAGCCGGATCGCAGATTCGCATACGGTTGTGATCAAATGTAATGTCACGGACGAGAGGAGTGTAGAAGCTGGATTTCGTAAAATCATCGGGGAATTGGGCGGGCTGGACATTCTTGTAAATGCTGCAGGGGTAGCTCCGGCAGGGCCGCTTGTGGATATGGACGTTGATAAATGGCGATTCGCACTTGAGGTGAATCTTACGGGTTATTTTCTTATGGCAAAATGTGCGGCGAGGATCATGATACAGCAGGGCATGGGGGGCAATATAATAAATCTCAGCTCCAAGTCCGGGCTGGAAGCAAGCAAAAACAATACACCTTATAATGCTACCAAGGCCGGTCAGGTCCATATGGGTCGCGGCTGGGCGATGGAACTGGGGCAATTTGGCATAAGGGTAAATTCACTTTGCCCGGGCAATGTATTCGAAGGTTCGAAGATATGGAACCCGGAATATATCAAGATCTGTGCAAAGAAATACCGCATCAAGCCGGAAGAGGTCATTCCTTACTACGTCAGCAAAACGATCCTAAATAAAGAGATCAAGGGTCGGGACATTGCCAATGGAGTAGTATTTCTTGCTTCTGACAAGTCCCGGATGATCACCGGCCAGACTTTAGTTGTCGACGGCGGTCAGGTGATGGTGCGGTAGAATTACCTGCTTTGGCCCAATCTGATATGTATAATTGGGGGTTCTGAAAAACTGTTCGCCTGCGTCAAAAAAGGCGTTTGCCGGTAGGTTAGGTTATACGTAACGGTTAAATTGTAAGTTATTCAAAGTGCTCAATCAAGATTTATAGTAAATTGCTTGCGGATATGTTGGGATTTATTATAATTACTGCCGCCGGCATCTTACGCAGGTGACTTTGGATATCTTTATTTAGGAGCAGTGAAATGGTTTTGAGTACGATAGATCTGTTGGTGTTCTTTGGTTTTATGGTGGCTGTGGTTGCAGTCGGTATGCTGAAGAGTCGTAAGGAAGCGACAAGTGAGGATTATTTTCTTGCCGGTCGGGGTCTTAGCTGGTGGCTTATCGGTTTTTCTCTTATTGCGGCAAATATCTCGACGGAGCAGTTTGTTGGGATGAGCGGTCAGGCGGCGGGGTCGTTGGGGCTTGCGATCGCAAGTTACGAATGGATGGCAGCGATAACTCTTGTTGTAGTTGCGTTCTTCTTTTTGCCGAAGTTTTTAAGTTCCGGGATATACACCATTCCGGAGTTTTTTAAATACCGGTACAACGAGGGGGCCCGTGTTATCATGGCGACTTTTACGATGATCATCTATGTCTTCGTTACTATCGCTGCGGTTATCTATTCCGGTGCGGTTGTTGCGGAGACTTTATTTAAGGATGTCGTTATTGGCGGCGGTTTTCAGATCAATATTGTTACCGCGTCGTGGATCATCGGTATTATCGCAGCGGTTTATGTTGCCTTTGGCGGGTTGAAGGCGTGTGCGTGGGCGGATCTTCTTCAGGGATCTGCGCTTATTGCCGGCGGTGCGATTGTTGTATTGATCGCGCTGAACAAACTTGGTATGGCAAGTGTTGACTCTTTGGCGGCAGGGGGAGTTGTTGCCGGTGAGATCACAGACGCTTCCGGAGGGATCGCCAAGTTTGTTGCTTTAAACAAAGATAAGCTGCATATGGTTCTTCCGCGAAGCAATCAGGCAATTCCATGGACGGCTCTCGTTATCGGTCTGTGGATACCAAACTTCTACTACTGGGGCCTTAACCAGTATATTACGCAGAGGACGCTTGGAGCAAAAAGTCTTGGCGAAGGGCAGAAGGGTATTGTCTTCGCAGCGGCACTGAAGCTTATAATTCCTTTCATTATAGTCATTCCCGGTATTATCGCTTTTAACCTTTTTAGCAATGACATGGCCGATGAGGCGATGAACGATGCTCAAATAGTAGCTGCCAATGACAAGGTCATCGCCGAATACGAAGTTGTTAAGGATGATCTGCAAAGTAATACGGTTTTCGATTTTGATGACGGATGGGTGTATAACAATCCTGAAAAAGCAGCGGAGCTGAAAATATACAACGCTTCAGTAAGTGCAAAGGGCGGCGATCTGGAACGTAAATTCCTTCTTGGTTATAAGTATGACAGTGCTTTCGGGTTGCTTATCAGTAAAATTATTCCGGAGGGTATCGGTCTTCGCGGTTTCATGCTGGCTGCGATCCTTGGTGCGGTTGTCAGCTCTCTTGCTTCGATGCTGAACTCTGCGTCTACCATCTTTACGATGGACCTTTATAAGAATTATATCAACAGGAATTCTTCGCAGAAGGGTTTGGTGACAGTTGGGCGGATCTGTGTGGGAGTTTTTGTTGTGATAGGGTGTGTGATCTCGCCGCTATTGGCCAATCCGAAGTTTGGCGGTATCTTCACCTATATCCAGGAGTTCCAGGGCTATATCTCGCCGGGTATTCTTGCGGTGTTTGTGTTTGGTCTTCTTGTTAAAAAGGCCCCGGGTTTTGCAGGTGTTGTGGGACTTTTGATCAATCCTGTCTTGTACTTTATAGTGGCAAAGGCGATCCCTTCGATGGCGTTTTTGGACAGAATGGCATTGAGTTTTGCCTGCGTGCTTATCGTTATGGCGATTCTTACTGTGATATGGCCGCTGAAGGAGGCTAAGGTCTTACCTCACAATGCCGATCTGGATCTGAAATCATCAGGGGCAGCGAAGTTCTTCGGTATAATAGTCGTTGCGATAACCATTGTTCTGTATGTGATTTTCTGGTAGAGGTTAGTGTCGGATAGAAAACAGAATATGGCATCCCGTGAATCACTTTCGAGAGATTCGGGGATGCCATTTTTTTTTGGGGTATTTGGTTCTTATGAAGCCGAGCGGGCAATGCTCTAATTTTACCAGTCGTTCAGTGTGCGGATATCTTCGTTGCTTTGGCGAGGTTGAGCTTTTGGAATCTGCTGTAAGTTGTGTTTGCGACTAGCTTTATGCCCCTATAAACGGACATTTGCAACGATATATTTCATGTTTCATTACGGAAAAACGTATCTTTAAAGACAATCCGTTACAATCGTTGAAATTATTTTTTTTGCTAATGTCGCGCCAGTCATTTGTCGAATGTACCTTTCAGTGTAGCAGAATCTCACAAGAGGTTTAGATATTTAGCTGCTTGCAGGTGAACTGGGCGGCTCGATTTGGGGCGATAGAAAACGAAATTTTTTATTGGGGTCAGGTTCGTTTGTCCATGGGGGGCATTTGATACCACTTTTGGTTTAATTCAAATCGGCGATTGTGTTGCGAGGTATGCCAAATGGATGCGGTTATAGTAAATGTGAGGTGTCCGGGGAGAGAGCGTTTATTCGCTTGTTGTTCCGATTTGTGAAAAGAAGTTTTCGGGAGAGATGGTCGATGTGAGGGCTTTGAGAGCCTAAGATATGTTAAATGACGGGGAAGATACGGTGTTGACGAATTGTCGGATACAGTTTGGTCAATGGTTGATCAAGAATGACATCATCAGTTCCCAAGAACTTGAGCTGGCATTGGAAGAGCAACAACAGCGGGGTGGGCGGTTAGGCGAAGTTCTTTGTCGTCTCGGGATACTCGGCGATCAGCAGCTTGTCGATGCCCTTACCGATTATCTTTCGGTTGAGTATTATTCACTTGACGATGTTACGAAACTGGACATTGAGCTTGCCCGGATAATTCCTGAGAGCGTTGCTGAACGTTTCACTATGATAGCAGTTGGGCGCGATGGCGATAAGATCGTTGTTGCCATGTCGGATCCGACGGATATTATAGCACTTGATACGGTTTCTTTGAAGATCAAGCATCCTGTCAGGGCGGTCATCAGTTCTACGGTTCAGATCAAGAAGGCGCATGAGCTTATCTACCGCGGTTCGTACATGGAAGAAGAGCATCTTCGTGACCTTGTTCAAACCCAGGAGGAGAACGAATACGAAACTGTCGAACTGCTGGAATCTGACGTTAGCAAAGAGATGCTGTCGGCGGAGATATCCGGTCCGGTCGATGCGGATAAGGCACCTGTTATCAGATTTGTGGATCTGGTTCTCGGTCAGGCGGTAAAAAGCAATGCAAGCGATATTCACCTTGAACCGCAGGACAGGTTGGTCAGTGTCCGAATGCGTGTTGACGGTCGTCTTCGTAATATGCTGTCTCCTCCGTGGAAGATGTATGCAGCGGTCGTTACGAGGGTGAAGATCCTTTCTCAGATGAATATTGCCGAGCGTCGTCTTCCTCAGGATGGTCGTTTCAGGATCAAGGCACCTGGTCGCGATATCGATGTTCGTGTTTCTGTGATCCCGGTGATATACGGTGAAAAAGTCGTAATGCGTATTCTGGATAAATCATCTATCAATCACGATATCGATTCTCTGGGATTTGACGAGGGTTCTCTTGAGACATTCAAATCAATTCTCAATCAGCCTCATGGTATCATTGTCGTAACCGGTCCTACCGGTAGTGGTAAAAGCACAACGCTTTATTCATCGCTTAACTATCTGAAAGATCCGACAAAGAACATCACTACTGTCGAAGATCCGGTCGAATACCGGATGGCAGGGGTGAACCAGATACAGGTCAAGTCGATGATCGGGCTTGATTTTGCGGCGTCTTTACGGGCGATTCTTCGCCAGGATCCGGATATAATACTTATCGGTGAGATCCGTGACAGGGAGACGGTTGAAATAGCTATTAAGGCGTCGCTTACAGGTCACCTGGTTTTGAGTACTTTCCATACTAACGATGCTCCGAGCGCTCTGACTCGATTGAGCTTTATGGGAGTTGACCGGTATTTGCTTGCTTCGACGATAAATTTAGTTGTTGCTCAGCGGCTTATTCGTCGGATATGCAGTCACTGCAAAGAGAAGGTGAAACTGATTCCGCAGGTTTTGAAGAGTCTGCGTATAGATTCGGAGACCGCCGGGAAAACAACATTTTATCGTGGCCGCGGGTGCAATATGTGCGGGGATAGTGGTTACAGCGGACGGATACCGATATTTGAGTTTATGGTTATGACTGCTGAGATACGGTCGGCAGTGGTTAATAATATGAGCGAATCTGAAATCAGGAAACTGGCGAGAAAAGATGGTCATGGAGGGCTGCTTGAATGCGGAGTAAGAAGGCTTATCGAAGGTGTGACGACAGCAGAAGAGGTGCTTAATACGACTTTTTCGGAAGATATAGTTTGAGTCCGTCTATGGCGGATTTTGCTTCGCTTAACAGATGTGTTTTCGCCCTGAGCGGGACCGTTTAAAGAAGCTTGTTTAGATGTTTGTCGGGAGGACAAATGAAAGAACGATCTTATATTGAAAATCTGCTTGGTGAGCTTTATCGTACTGAGGGAGCCAGTGACTTGATCATCACTGCCTTTAAGCAGCCGCAGATGCGTGTTTGTAATGAGCTTATTTCTGTTGAGGAAGAAGCCCTTAGTCCGTCGGAGACCGGGAGCATTTGCAAATCTATTCTCAGCGGCGAGCAACTTTCACATTTTGAAAAACATCGTGAACTTGATCTGTCGCTGTATGTCGAAGGTCTTTGTCGGTTTCGGATAAATATGTACTATCAGCGTGGTCATATGTCGATGGCAGTTCGTGTTATTTCGAGCGAGATCCCCGGTTTTGAAGAGCTCGGTCTTCCTCCTGTTATAGAACGTTTTGCAAATCTTCCCAGGGGTCTTGTTCTTATAACAGGTCCGGTCGGCAGCGGCAAGAGTACGACGGTTGCGGCGATGGTGGATCATATAAACCGTAACAGATGTTGTCATATTATCTCTATCGAAGATCCGATCGAATTTACGCATGAGAACAAGTTTGGCATTGTCGATCAGCGTGAAGTAGGTATTGATACATTGAGCTTTAGCGAGGCTTTGCGGCATGTTTTGCGTCAGTCTATGGATGTTGTCGTTGTCGGTGAGATCCGCGATCACGCATCTGCGCAGGCTGTGATGACGCTTGCCGAAACAGGTCATCTTACGCTTGCAACTCTTCATACCCGCGGTACGGTGGCATCTGTAAATCGTCTTATCGATATGTTTCCGGAGAAGCAGTGTAAGCAGGTGAGGAGTCAACTGTCGGCGTCGCTTGCGGGTGTTTTGTGGCAGCAATTATTGCCTGCTCGCGAAGATGTCGGAGGTTTGGTGCTTGGATGCGAGGTATTGTGTGCGACCAGTGCGATAAGAACACTCATCAAGACCGGAAGAACGGAGGAGATATACAATGCGATCCAAACTGGTAAGCAATATCAGATGATCACGATGGAGCAGGCAATTAAGGAGTTGTCAGAGAAAGGGCTGATATCTGAGGAGTATTTTCAATCTTCTGTTCAGGAAATGGTGGGGAGCTTTTGCTGAAAATATGTAAGTCATGAAGAATTGTTTTTTGGATGGGGAATAGAATAATGGGGAATTTTAAGTATGTCGCACGCGATCTTTCCGGTGAGCAGCATTCAGGAATGAGCCAGGCAGGTACGAAAAACGATGTTATGGTAGGACTTCGTAAAAAGGGTCTGATACCCGTTGAGGTTCGGATGGTCAATGCGGCAAAGCATAAGAATTCGCTGCTGGTCAAGCGGAAAAAAATCAAATCGATCGAGTTGGCGTCTTTCTGCTGGCAATTGCAGGCGATGCTTGAAGGTGGTGTTTCGATAACTTCTGCGATCGAAACAATACATGAGGATTGCGAGAACCGTTATTTTCAACATATATTGGAAAGAGTCGGTGAAAGTCTGGAAGAGGGTGAGCCTCTTAGCAATTCAATTAAGCATTTTCCGAAAGTTTTCAACAGGATGTTCTGCTCGATGGTTCTTGCCGGTGAAGCAGGTGGTGCGATGCCAGCGGCATTTGAGAGGCTTGCGGATTACTATGACGGAAAAGATAAACTGGCTCGAAAAGTCAAAAGTGCGATCGCTTATCCGGTGTTTGTCGTTGGATTTGTGATCCTTTTGATTGTTTTCATAATGACGTTTATTATTCCCCGGTTTAAAAGTCTGTTTGAAGGAATTGGCGGAGAGCTTCCTGTTCTGACGAGGGCGTTCATGTTCGGGTACGACACTTTAGTCGCTTACCTTCCCTATATATTTGTCGGTTTTTGCGCAGGAATCGCAGGTGCAGTGTACTACGGTAAAACCGACAAGGGCCGGGAGTTCTTCAGTAAGCTTGTTCTTAAGATCCCTCTGATCGGCAAGATATTGTCGCAGGCATTCATAGCAATGTTCTGCAAGACTTTTTCTACACTTTTGGGTGCAGGCGTTTCTGTATTGGATGCTTTGGATATCATGGCTTCGATGAACGGCAATACTGTAATAAAATCTGCATTTCTTCAGGCCCGAGAGGCGATAGTTTCCGGTTCAAGCATATCCCTTGGAATGGGTCAGTCATCTTTTTTTCCGAAAATGCTTACAAAAATGGTTCAGATCGGAGAAGAAAGCGGTTCGCTGCCTCCTATTCTGGAACGTACCAGCAGTTACTACGAACGAAAGGTTGACAGTACGATCGCGACGATCACTACAGTCCTTGAACCATTTCTCATTGTAGTAGTCGGTGGGATCGTTCTTGGGGTGGTTTTGGCGTTGTATCTGCCGATCTTTTCATTGTCCGATATAAAGCAATAAATATGATCATACTAATACTAAAGGGACCCTAAAAGGGTGTTCTGTGGAACTGTTCGCTTGCGGCAAAAAAGTATTTGCCGGTGGTTTTCAATCATTCGTAATGGTGAAGCATTAAGTTATTCAAAATGCTCAAATAAGGAAAAATCAGCTAATGTGAGTAAGTATTCGGGTCGAGATTAGCTATAGCAAGCAAAATGCATCACCTATATGGGGGTAGATCAAGTTTCTTGCTTTTAACTTTTCAAGAGATGTAAAAGCGAGGTTATTTGAATGTAATTAAATTTTATTTGGGGGTAAAAATCATGTCGGAAAAAAAAGCTTTCACACTGATCGAATTGATGGTTGTTATTTTGATCGTGTCTATCCTTGCGGCAGTTGCTGTTCCTATAATGCGTGGAAGGATTGATGCGGCAAAATGGTCGGAAGGCAGGGCGATGGCTGGGACACTTGCCACGTCTATCAGAGCCTATGCGGCAGAAAAGGCTTCTGATGGCAGTTATGGCAGCAATACACCGTCTTTGGCTACGCTCGGTTTCAGCAGCAGTGATCTGGCGGGGACATATTTTAGTTCAAGCGAATATTCCTGGTCGACTGCATATGACAGTTCGGATGACCCGCCTTTGACCTTTACTATTACGATCAGCGCGCCGGCTGATATAACGACTCCTTCTGAGATCACTCTTGATAATGAAGGTACATGGGCAGAAACAGAGTAACTTTTGTATTCGGCATGTGGTCGCCTCGAAGATGGAGATATTTGTGAGCAGTTTTGAAAGAGCCCCATGTTTTCAAATGTATCGTCAGGGAGAAACATGAAATCGCTGATAAAAAAGCTATTGGATTTTTTGGGCAGAACTTTTGCGGGTCTGGATATTGATGGCCGGTCCGTAAAGGCGGTGCAGTTGCAAATGGATAATGGGGGTTATTGCGTAACTGCTGCCGGCTGTGTCAATATCAAAGCGTTACTGGAACAGGGCCATGGTAATGCAGAGCAGGTTACTGTTGAAGCGATACGAAGATGTGTAGAGATGTCGGAGATCAAAGGTAATCGTGTCGTATGCGCAGTTGACGGTCCGGATGTTACGGTAAGGGCCTTTAATCTGCCCTCCATGGATGAATCTGAAATTGAGGGTGCGATATTAACAGAGGCCGAGCATGTAAGTCCCACTTCCATAGACCAAACTGTAATAGATTATCAGTTACTGTTGAATCCTTCGGGTGGCGACGATGTGTATGGTATGCTGGTTGCGGCAAGTGTGCAGGCAGTTTGCAGGAAGAACCATCTTGCCATGGAGGCTAATCTGGAAAATGTCCTGATGGATGTTGACAGTGTCGCATTGCTAAACTGTTTCAGCGTTTTCGGCGATCCAGTCGGCGATGGTACGGCGGCTATTCTCAATATTACCGATTCATTTGCGAATCTGGTGGTTTTCGCAAATAATAAAGCTCCTTTCGTACGTAATATTTCGATCGGTGTATCCGATATAATCAAACGGGTTGCCGAGAATGTTGGATATTCATTCGACGAGGTGGAAGATATCGTGTTCAATAGTCAGGAAGGCCGGGTCGAAATGCCTCTTTATATCGATTCTTTAGATGCCTCCGTCGATGTTCTTGCAAGCGAAGTCAGGGAGACGCTTCGGTATTATACCATGCACAACAGCGATGGTGAAATTGCGAAGATATATCTGTGTGGTGATGGTTCTTTGATAAAGGATCTGGATATTATACTCGGTGGGAAATTATCGTATCCTTTGGAGCTGTTCAATCCTTTTGAAAATATTAAATTTTCGTCAAACGTTAGCTTAAGTCATGAATTGCGTCAGCAGGGCAGTTCTATGGTCGTGGCGACGGGTCTGGCGTTGAGGTCGATCTGATATGATGATGTATACAATAGATTTACTGAGAGGGCAGCAGTTGCCGAGAAAAGCCAGCTACAGGGTTGTCGGTTCCATTGCAGGGGCTTATGCGGCTTTAGTGATTTTGTCTTTTATGATGTTCAGGACTTATGTTCATGATAAAGGAAGTATCGCAGCGAATAGAGCTATGCTGGATTCTGTTAAGCAGAAAAAAACAGAGTTGAAATCTCAGATCGAATCTGCCGAGGCCATCGTTTCGTCAAGTAAAATAACATTGGCCTCGCTTGCAGAGGTTTCCGATGTTGTTTCGTGGCAGATGCAGTGGTCCGACCTTCTGGCTTTGATATCCAGTAAGATGCCAAGGTCGCTTATTGTCGGGCAAATGAGTGTGAAGGTTCGTGGGGAGAATATAACAGTTGCCAAGCGAGATGACCCGTCAAAGAAAGTTTCGGTTTTCAGGCCGAACCGTACTCTTACGATAGACTTGTATGGTTTTGCCAGTGCCGATACCGACAGGTCGATTCGCGATTTTCAGAAAATACTTATCGAGCAAAAGAGTTCGCAGGGGATTGTCAGGGATGTTGTGATCGCAGTGCGAAAGCCGGATAAGCTTAAGGGGCATGATATTATTCGTTATCAGCTTAACCTGACTTTTAATCATGGCAGGTCATAGGGGTTTATTGTGAAAAACGTTTTTAAGGAAATATACGTTCGACCGCTTTGTATCTGGGGGGGCTTGGCGGTTGTTCTTTTTGTGGTATATGTTTCTTGTATTTTACCTACACGAAACCATGCAAAGCAACTTGCGTCGCGTCTTTTGGATGCCCAGAACGATCTGGATAAAACGATTTATTATGTAGGGCAAGAAAATATTGGGTTTTTGACGAGCAGGGCCAAAGCCGGCAGGGACAGATTGCGGCGTTTTGTTACCGAAACCGACGTTGCTGCCGATTGCAGTTTTATTGTCAGTATGATCGCCGAACAAATGAAAATATCTGATTTTACGTCCCGCTATTATACCGGTAAAGCTACAGCATCCATTCCAAACTGTAAGCATGTTTCAATGACGCAGATGAATTTGTCATGGCGAGGTAGTTTTCCGGAATTTTTACGCCTTATCAACAGATTAGAGCGTCACAGTCCGGTCATTTTTGTAGATAGTTTTAGCGTGATGCCTGTAGAGGGCATGTACGGATTGCATCAGATCGATATCTACCTGTTGATGTTGATAGCTGACGGTTTAGACAAATCTTCTGAAAGTAAGAAATTGGAGGTTGTTTCAATAGCAAAATGAGAACGATAGCGATAACAAATCAAAAGGGCGGCTGCGGTAAGACTACTACCGCGGTTAATCTTGCAGCGGTGTGTGCACGAAGAGGTATGCGTACTCTCATTGTCGATCTCGATCCTCAGGCACATGCGACCATCGCCCTTGGTGTTGATCCTGAACGTATCGTGTCAGGTATATACGATGCGCTTGTGGATAATTCTACGGCAATTTCGGATACGATCATTTCGGGCAACCTTTGCGGTCTTGATATTTCACCGGCCAATATTCTTCTTTCCGGCGCAGAACCTGAGTTGACACTTTGTGCAGGAAGGGAATATGTGCTTGGTCAAAGGCTGGCGCAGGTAAAGAGCGATTATGACATTTGTATACTTGATTGTTCTCCGTCTCTGAGCCTGCTGACCGTTAATGCGCTTACTGCTGCTGACGAGGTAATTATACCTGTTCAGACGCATTATTACGCTCTGGAGGGGTTAAAGCAGCTTTTCAGGACGATCAGTATCGTGACCGCCAGGACCAATCCGCAACTTCGTATTCTGGGCGTTGTGCTTACGCTTGTGGAATCGAGAACGCTTTTGAGTCGGGATATCGAACAGCAGCTCAGGGATTATTTTGGCGATGTTATTTTTAAGACGGTCATACATCGAAATGTGACACTTGCCGAAGCTCCGAGTGCAGGCGAATCAGTAATCACCTACAATTCCAAGAGCAGGGGTGCTCTTGAATATATGAGGTTAGCAGAAGAGGTATTTAAATATGAATCGAAAAGCTGGATTACAGAAGAAAGTCTCGTCAATATTTGACGGGGTGGAGGTTCCTTCCAAGAGCGTTCGTTCGGCTCTCGCCGGAAGTTCGGATCCTGGCGCAGGAGTAGATGCTGACAGCAGCGAACGGGTAATGCCCGGCAAAACGCCATCGGGTTCCGGTGCTACAGATGCAGTTGGAAACGAAGCTGCCTTATCATCGGCGGCAGCTTCAGAAAGTGTTAAGTTCTTTAAGTCGGTCTCATCTGGCGATCTTCAGAGAAATCGCAAAATGCTTGTTATAGCAGCGGTTCTTATGGTTTTTCTGGTAGGTGTGATAGTCCGGTCGTACGTTTTTGGCCCTGCGGAAAAAAATAGTGTGTCGAAAAGCACAGCATCCGCAAAGGAAATTGCAGGTTCCATTTCCGGGGGTGATGTTGTTGAATGGTCGGTTCCGGAGCAAGTTGGCGAAAATATCCGTGATATTACCGTTTCAGGCGGGAGGACAGTTTCTTCAGCATCGGCAGGAGGCTTTGTGGTAAGGGGTATTCTTTTAAGCGAAGATCGTAACTCGGCGATCGTCGGAAAGAACATCGTCCATATAGGTGACCAGATCGCAGGCGCAACAGTTGTCAGCATCAGCAGAAAAACCGTCGAGTTTGAGAGGGACGGGAAACGATGGATGCAGCAAGTTGAAAAATAATACTCTTAAGATGATATTTATTGTGAAGCAATTTTAAATTAACATAAACGGTTTTAACCAAGAGAGGGGCTTGTCATGAATTCGAAATACCGCATGGCAATTAGGGAATTGTTTTTGCTAGTCATTATTTTTATCTGGATGCCGAGGGGTTTTTACGTTTTGGCTTCAGATGCTTCCGATGCGGCAGATCCGAAAGAAGTGTCGTCGAAACGCCAGGTGAAACCTAGCGAAGTTGAGATTAAGATGGGCAAGCGTGTTAGTGTTGATTTCCGTGAAACGGACATCGATGATGTCCTAAGGAGTATGGCAGATCAGGCTAATGTCGATATAATCAAGAGTCCAAAGGTGGTTGGTCTTGTGACAGCGTCTTTGACAAACGTTCCTCTTGATGAGGCTTTGACGAATATCCTTGCGACGCATGGTTACGGTTATTCGGCTACAGAAAACATGATAATGGTCATGCCTGTTGTCGATCTTGAAGCCGAGAGCTATAAGAGATTCAATCGTGTCTATCGTATCAATTATGCGGATGTAGGCGAGCTCTATAAGGCGTTAAAGACGTTTGTGTCAGAGGACGGTGAAATCGCATTCAACTATGGGACAAGCAACCTGATGGTAACCGACAGTGAAAGCAAGATAGCCGCTATCGATGCGTTCATCGATGAGGTTGACAGGCGTACGCCTCAGATAATGATCGAGGCCCGTATCTACGATGTTTCATCGACTAACACTCTCGACCTTGGTTTTTTGTGGAATGTGGGCAAAAACACAACTTACTCGACTAACGGAATTAGCGATGTTGGTGATAATTCATCCGGAGATACAAATCCGTTTGTAACCGGTGCATTTGAAAGTTCCATTGCAAAAACAGATGGTGTTACAGGAGTTCTGCGATTGGGATTTCTGACAAATAACCTTGATATTGACACTTTATTTAAAGCGCAGGCAGAGGAGGTCAACGCGCAACTTCTTGCCAGTCCCCGTATTCTGACTTTGGATAACGAAACCGCGCTCATTCAGATCATCCGTGAAATTCCATATCAGGAAATCACCGAGACATCCGCGGGTGGACAAATCGGTTCGACGGAATTTAGAGATGTCGGTGTAATGCTTGAGGTTACTCCTCATGTTACGAGGGATGGGTATGTAAGGATGCATATACGGCCGGAGTTCAGTGTTTTATCCGGCACCGTGGTTGTTAATGGTGTAACGATAAGCAATGCGCAGCCGATAGTCAATACCCGCAGAGCCGATACTGTCGCTCTTATCAAAACCGGTGAGACGGTGGTCATAGGCGGATTGAAGAAAAAAGAAATTTCCCAGATGGTCGACAAGATACCGTTGCTTGGGGATATTCCTTTGTTCGGTTTTTTATTCAGGTTCGAAGGTGAAGAAGAGGTCGATAGCGAGCTTTTGGTATTTATCACGCCTTACATTATAGACGATCCCCTTCTTACTAAAGAAGAAAGGGCTGGCCTTGATGCGACTGATGTGATGATGCCTCCTACGACACCTTTGCTCATGAGCGAAGAGCGTCACGGTCTTCGTAGCGGGAACTATCCCGAACTTGATTATGCAGAGAGAAACAAAGATGAGAATTAAGGGAACCTCTAAAAATTCATTTTGGCGAACAAGCGAATCTTTTTGATTCCGGTCGGCGTCAGACAAAAGCCGCCTTAGCTTCAACTAAGGCTGATTTGTCTTCCTTGCCGGAACACAAAAATCTTCTACTTACCGCTCAAAAGCAATTATTAGAGCTACCCTTAAATATCTTCTGTGTGCTCAGGGTAGCGCATGGTTTTGTTCGATAATCGACGAGCCGTTGCCAGCAGGCCCTGGTATACATAGAACAAGGGCTGTGGAGATAAGTCCACAGCCCTTGTATAAATCATAATGATATGCCCGGTCTACTCTTGTGGTTGTGTTTCCAGCCACTTTCTTGCTATTTCAGAGAAGTCTTCCATGTTGACGATCCCGTCACCATCAGGTGCCGGTGCAATGTCAGCGACCGTATCCCCGGTAAGCCAGTTGATTGTAATCTGTTTGAGTTCTTCAGGTCCAAATACCGGTTCCTCAGGCCCATCAGTTATAAGGTCGACGATCTCTTCTGCGTTCAGTGCGACATTGCACACCTTTGCTTCGTCGATAATCCCTGAAAACGCCTGGTCACGGAATAGTGTGTTACCGTTGTTTCCGATGTCGGCAAATGAGCTTAACTCATTGAGACCTGTATAGGTGCCGATAGTTTTCTGCTCGGCGTCTACATAAACCGCGTAGTTTGTCCCGTCCCAGGTCAGAGCGACATGCTGCCTTGTGCCGGTAGTGAGAGTGTCTATGCCAAGCTCTTTTGCATGTGAGTCTCCGAGGCCAAGGGACAGGCTGCCGTCTTCGAGATATAATTGAATGCGGCTGCCCCATGTTCCGACGGTATGGCCGAACAGATATTGTGTGCCTGCAAACGTATCGGGCTGTACCCACAAGGCGATCGTTCCGGCGTTTGCGTCCCATTCGTTCGTGGGGACTTCGACAGCATCGTCTGCGCCGTCAAACTGTATCCCGCCTTCGACATTCCATAAAGGGTCGTTTATCAGCGTACCGTCATTTCCAGATGCTGAAGCGTCGGCGGCTGTGCTTCCTTCGCCTTCATCAAAGTTCCAGAATCCGACATAATATTCTGGGATGGGATCAGGTTCAGGCTCGGGTTCGACGAGCAGTTGTGCGACTTCATCTGCTGAAAGTGCGCGGCTCCATGTCTTAGTCTCGCCGATCGTACCCTGGAAAGCTTCGCTTCTAAACGAAGGATTGCCAGTGTTGCCCAGATCAGCCGAGGTGTTTATCTCGGAAAGACCTGTATAAGTGCCATTGGATATTTCCGTACCATCGATATAAACGGCGTAGCTTCCAGTGTCCCAGGTCAAAGCGATATGATATTTGGTTTCCACTTCAAGCTGAGCAATGTTTAGCTGTACAGTATGCGAATCTCCGAGACCGAGATTGAGGCTGCCGTCGGTGGTGTAAAGCTGTATTCGGTCGCTCCATGTTCCCACGGTGTGTCCGAAGATGTATTTTATACCCGCGATTTCCTGTGGAGTTACCCATGTGGCAATCGTACCTGTATCCGGTATCCATCCGAGGGTTAAAATCTCTACGGCATCGTCTACGCCGTCAAAAGCTACCTCATTGGTTTCTGTCCATGTCGTTCCGTTTAGAAGCAGTCCGTCGTTGCCCAGCCCCGAGATGTCAAGTGCGATCTCGCCGGTACCTTCTTCGAATGTCCAGTGTCCTGTAAGTCCGTTGCTGTAAATGTATTGAAGGTCCGTAACAGCTATGGCATTACCGGTTATGTCCTGTACGTTGCTTACAGTAATGACATACTCTTCGTATTCCTGATGTTCTGAGGTTTCCAGAAGAACGCGGTTGCCGGTAATGCTCAATGTTGCGGAAGTTATGATAATCCCTTTGTTTATCTCGTAATTTGAGATGTCCTCGGCGTAAACGCTGTTGAGAGCTTCGTTGAAGAATACTTCTACAGTGTTAACCGATGCTGCAACAGAAGTTGCGATAGGCGGGGTTGTGTCTTCGCCCTGACTTTCGATCGTGACGATGACGGTGTCTGTCCCATTTGCCCCATCGTTATCGGTAACCGTAAGCGTGATAGTGTGTACTCCTGCAGTAAGCGATACAGTCGGAGTTGCACCTGTGCCTATGGAGTTTACTCCTTCTCGCCAGGTGTAATTTGTGATCGAACCGTCCGGGTCAGCCGATGCGGAACCGTCAAGATCGACCAGTACCTGTGTGTCTCCGTCGCCCTGAACATTTATGGTCTGGTCAGATCCTGCATTGGCGATCGGGGATTGGTTCGAAGTGCCGCCATCTGTATCAGGCCAGATGGGGCCGTAATTGGCGCGGTATGTATCCCACATTGTTTCGGCAAATTTGGATTGCTGACGGAAATAATCGCCGGGTGTTTCTATTGCCATGTAACGGTCCATATAATCAAACAGCGAATCATGGTTCCAAAGGTCTTGGGCGCCCATGATCCTTGCGGAAAGGACAATGCCTGCCCATGAATTGGCAGTGCAGCATCTGCGATAGCTTGCGCTCCATGATTTGTCGTCCATGCTTGGAGTGGTGGCGTGACGAATACCCCATTCGGGCAGGCCAATATCGGACGATAGGTATTTGCCGCTCGAGACGTCAGTCTGGCTTACGTAGAAGGTTTGTGAATCTTCTCCGAAATGCGGATTTCCGACGCCGCCTGCACCGATGTTTGCCATATCAGAATCATCGAGCATAAGTCCCGCGAATACGACAGGCCATTTGCGTCCGCCTGCATGTCCGCCGTTTGGTACCCAGTTGTTGCCGCCGCCGTCCTGAATGACGCCGTAAAGGTCGATACCGTACTGTATATATCTGATGGCCAGCGTTTCTTTTTGTGCATCACTGAAGTTGAGTTGGAGCATTAGTGCGGCTTCTCCGATCTGTGTTCCGATCTCTCTGCCGTAATCGGGCATATTGCCGGATGGGTGTGTGTATCTTGCCATCCAGTCGGGTACGTGTTCGATCCAGGGGCGCTCGAAATAGCGTTCGATGGTGGCCAACGAAGGAGTGTTGCCTACAGGTGTCAGTGTTGACAGTTTTGAAAAGTCCAGCTGACTTTTGTTGTATTTTATGCTTTTGTCACTTCCGGAGTAGGGTGGACGAAAGCTTCCGGCAGGCGGAGGGCTGCTTAGGACGGTCAGTATCGCAGCGGCCTGAAGCTGCGGTCGACTGATCGCCAATATGCTTATGGTCGATACCAGTGACGACCCGTTCTGGACAACCAGCGGATTCGATGATGATACGCCATCGGCAACATTCAGCGAAGAGCTGTATGCAGGGCCGTACTGATCGTATGTCTCACTGTCGTAACCCTGCGTGGTGCCGGACCCTGGCGATGGGTTTATCATCGCACCGTTCATGGCCCGTCCGCTTGTCGACGAAGGCGGACTAATTCCCACAATCGTTACAGGCCCGATGACCCAGTAGTCGCCATTGGCAAATTGACCGACCTGGTAATCGCCGTTGAAGGTCCATGTAATTCCAAACTGGCTTACCTGTGTTGCCGCACTGCACAATTGTACAGGTACGAAACATGCCAGCAACAATGCCAGGCTTAGAACGAGCTTTAAGGGCGTCCTTCCTTTACATAGTTTCTTTTTGATGCCAACCATTTGTGCCTCCATTTGTTTCCTTTCCATTTTTTGTGAACGATTTTTCTTCCCATCCGGTTTTCGGTAATTAAAGAACCGGACTATACGAACTAATTTTAATTACACCGCTTCTACTCTTTAGTGATTAAAAAGATGAGTACGCTTTAATTCGTTTGCAGTTTCACTGATACTACGGTCACTATATCTTTCGTGGGGAAACAAGTTCATGGTATTAGCACAGAGTTTTTTAAAAAAAAAGTGGTATCAGAAATTCGTGTAACGGTTGTATCGATTGGGGAACGGTGGTAGCGATATTCGAAAAAGTTTCAATTTTGTTCTAAATACTCTTCCTCCACCTTCCGAAGTATACATATGCCGGAAATACTGCCGGCGAGCACGTTTATGGGGTTGCAAGTGTAGTTATATGAATCTTGTTTATCAGATATTGACAGACTGGATGGTATGTTGATGGGGGATGCTGTCGCGAGATGTCAGAGAATATTTCAAAATATAAATTTGGCGTTATGACTTCCTGGTTAGTTGCGTTGTTTCTGCTTCTTAGTTCAGGTATTACTTATCATATTCTCGCCACCCAGATCAATGCCGTAGCCAATCGGCCTATAAGACTGGAAAAACCGCTTAGCAGTGTTAGTAAACGGATAGGCGAATGGGAGGGTCTTGACATTGATGTTTCGGAAACTATTCTAAAGGCCGCCGCCAACGACGACTACCTGATGCGAAGTTACACCAACGCCTCTCTTAGGGCATCGGTCAGTCTTTACGTCGCCTATTCTGCCAGGCCCCGGACAATGCTCGGACACAGACCCAGCGTATGTTATCCCAGTGCCGGATATCTACATCAGGAAACGAGGGAAATCGAAATAGTTACCTCAAGCGGGCGCAGGATCGGTGCTCTTTTACATAGATTCAACAGGCCTTTGGCCGATAGCAGGGATACATTAGTTCTCAATTTCTATATAGTCAACGGTTTATTTACTACCGAAGAAAAGGGTTTTTCGGGGGTTGCCTGGAGGACGCCAAATATTAAAGGCGATGCCGCCAGGTACGTAACACAGGTCCAATTAAATGCGGTATCCGAAAGCATTTTGCGCAAGGCTGCCGCCGAATTAATTGATCCGATAGTGACCTGCTTTCCCGGTGTTAGTCGTCCTGATAGTTATCCCGGCAGTCAAGAGGAAATGCCCGCAGATTACCACGGGGTTCTTAATCCGGATCTTCGGGGCCGAACAGGGGCATACTAGAGGATGGCATTTGCGCTGACGATGTATTGTATCACGGGAGAATCGCTATGATGTGGTTTGCAAAGATGAAAGCTTCGATCAAGGAGAAATTTGCAGGCGATTCCCTGAGAGCAAAGTGTTTTCGCGGCAGTATCGCCCTCACTGGCGGCACTTTAGTAGAGCGATCGTTCAGGTTTGTGCGTACTGTCGTGCTGGCAAAGATACTGATGCCATCTTCGCTTGGAAGGATTGCGCTGGTCACCACGGCGGCGATGATATTTGAGGCTATTAACGAGGTCGGCGTAAAACACTCTGTGATCCAGAACGCAAGGGGTGCGCAAAAGGAATATCTCAATGTCGCATGGTGGTTCCAGGCAGTTCGTGCGTCTTGTATTTTTGCTATTGCATGGCTTTTGGCGCCGATGATCAGCCGTTTCTACGAAGATACGGGTATGCTGATGCTGCTTCGTGTGACATTCATTTCGATACTTTTCAACGGTCTGATAAGTCCACGCGTCCATGTTCTCGAGAAGCAATTCGATTTCAAGAAAGCGGTAATATTGACCCAGACCAGTGCGATGATCAGTACGCTTTCGACCATAGCCCTTGCGGTTTATCTTAGAAACGAATGGGCCCTCGTGATCGGTTTTGTTCTGGAACCTGCGATGCTTTGCACATTATCGCATGTCCTTTGTCCTTTCAAACCAGCTTTTTCGATCGATCGTGAATCTTTTAAGGACATTCTTCATTTTGCGCGCGGCATGCTGGGCCTGCCCATTCTTACACTCGTTGCATTTCAGCTTGACGTTATAGTACTTGGCAAAATGGTCTCTAAAGAACTGGTAGGAATGTATTTTCTTGCCTTTGCACTTGCTTCCGTGCCAAGGCAGCTTTTCGGCAGGATCGTCGGAAGACTGCTTGTGCCCGTCTTTTCCAAAAAACAGGACGACCTTGCCGAACTTAGGCAGTCTGTCTTGAACATCGTATCGGTTTGTAGTGTCGTCACAATCCCTCTTGCGATGTTTTTTATAACGACATCCGGTGCTTTGCTTGTCACTGTCTATAAATCCGCTTATTCAGCCGTTGCGATCCCGTTCTGCCTCTTGTCTGTCATCATAGTTCTTCGCATTCAGTCAATAATTCTCGCATCGATGTACATCGCTATCGGTCGGCCGGGCTATCACCGTGCGTTTGTAGGTCTGCGTGCATGTGTTCTGACTGTGCTGATCTATCCGGCGATATCTGCCGGAGGTGTTGTCGGTGCTGCATCTGCCGTACTCATCGCAGAAAGTGCCGGCTTTATCGCCCAGATAGTTTTCATGCAGAAAAGAATATCTTTGCTCGTTTCAGACTATTTCAATTCGATGCTTCCGGGCATTGCTGTTTCGGTAATTGTAGTCGTACCGGCGGTATTATTAAGCATTATCGGCCTCGATCATAACTTGATAAGAATATCGGTAGGGATGGGGGGGGTTCTTGCCGCATGTGCATGCGGTTTAGTTGTATTGAAAGGCTCGATGTGGCAAGTCGCTGTCAAATCTGCGGCAATTGACGATCACGAACCGCAAACCAGCAAGGGCGAAGATGAAACCAGTATAATTCTTCTCGGTGCATCGTTCGATACCGGCAATCTTGGCGTAAGCGCCCTTGCCGAAGCATCTATCAAGTGTATTGTCAATCACTGGCAAGGGTGTAAAATAGGTCTGTTTGCAACTGGCAGAGAATTAGTTACGAAAAACCTCAATATCGGCGACAAAGAAGTTGAGGCCACCATTTTGCCTCTGCGTTTTTGTCCGAATATCTTTCGCGGAGACCACTTTGTAACGCTTGCCGGATGCGGAATTATTTATCGCATCCTTCCTTTCGTATGGGTCAAGAGACTGTTGGCAAAATGTAACCGTGGCGTTTCGTTTATTGTTTCATCGCAGGTTGCCGCCGATATTACCGGAGGTGACAGTTTCAGCGATATCTATGGGCATAAACGACTTATTCTGGGCATACTTACCAAGTGGCTTATCCTGCTTTACCGCAAGCCGCTTATCCTTCTTCCGCAGACTTATGGGCCGTTCCATTCTCTATTAGCTTCGTGGATGGCAAAGCAAATTCTGAAACGCTCTCATGTGATTTTCTCGCGAGACGCCGATAGTATTGCCTGTGTCAAAAATGTGCTTGGTCCGCTTTATTTCGAAGACAGGGTAAGACTTATTCCTGATGTCGCGTTTATACTGGACCCGAAGAGTCCGAACAATGACGACATAGATACGATGCTCGAATCTCTTCCCGGAAATGCCACTGTTGTGGGAATGAATATATCCGGTTTGCTCTACAATGGCGGTTATACTCGCGATAACATGTTCAGGCTGAATGTCGATTACCGCAAACTAACCCATGACATTGTCGATCTGCTCATGTCTGAGGAATTGGTTGTGATGGTTCTTTTTCCGCATGTATTTCCACCCGATCATCTGCACGTCGAAAGCGATCGAGACGCGTGTCTGCACCTTATCGAAGACATGGATCAGGAATATAAGGATCGTATATATATTCCTCCGGTCCCTTGCGATCATGCCGAGACAAAACATCTGATCGGTATGACCGATTTCTTTGTTGGGGCAAGAATGCATTCGTGCATTGCTGCGATGTCGCAGGCGGTACCTACAGTCGGCATAGCATACAGCCGAAAATTTGCCGGCGTCTTTGAAACAGTTCGCATGGGTCACCTTGTAGGCGATATGCGTTTTCACACTGATGAGCAGATAATAACGATTGTCGAAAAGGCTTTCAAAAATCGTCATGCCATATCCCGGCAGCTCGATTCGAACTTACTGGTTCTAAAGGAAAATATTCTAAATATGTTTGATAATGTATTATGAGCGACAAAGATATTAACAATGTAAACGATGTTGCGCGATGGCGGCTTTGCCTTGGTTGCGGTGCATGTGTTTCTGTCTGTCCTAAAAAAGCCATCACCCTAGTCGACATACCGGTTCGAGGGATACGGCCCATCGCAGATGTCGACAAATGTCAAAAATGTTCCAAATGCCTTCAGGTTTGTCCTGCGATCGGGATATGCCACCAGAACAGAAACAGCGACGATATCGTGGAACTTTCAAAGGCATGGGGGTCTGTGCTGGAGATATGGGAGGGTTACGCCTCGGATTCTGATATCCGTTTCAAGGGATCTTCCGGGGGAGCTGTTACAGCCCTTAGCATATATATGCTTGAAAGCGGAGCAGCTTCTTCTGTTCTGCATATCGGTACAAAAGAATCGGCGCCTCTTCAGTCCATTCCGATGATAAGTAAAACCCGTTCAGATTTGATCGCTCAGACCGGTTCACGTTATGCGCCTGCTCCGACTTGTGCCGGATTTAGCCTTATCGACGAACAAAAAGCTCCTGCTGTTTTCGTTGGAAAGCCATGCGATATTGTGGCACTGACAAAAGCCAGAAGTATCGATGAGCAGCTTGATTTACGAATTGCCTGCAGCATCAGTATTTTCTGTGCAGGTACGCCGGCAACGGTCGGCACGTACAAGATACT
This sequence comes from Anaerohalosphaeraceae bacterium, assembly GCA_030671565.1. Next base: position 24,223 of record DAOVIC010000001.1, on the reverse strand, counting down.
TAGTGAAATGCGTGTAAATCCGGAACGAGTAAAGGAGTTGAGATATCGCGGCAATGGCTGGCCAGGAATGACGGTGGCGATGGAAAAGGATTCATGTCACTGCCAGCACATGACTTACGAGGAGGCATGGGGTCGAATTCTCAGCAAGTTCGGTCAATTCAGATGCCGCCTTTGTCCCGACAGTACAGGTGAGTTTGCAGACATTTCATGTGGCGATCCGTGGTACCGTCAAACCAATCCGAACGACCCGGGCCGTTCGCTGATCCTTGTTAGAACCGAGTTGGGTAAAAAGATACTTCACGGTGCGATCGCTGCAGGACATATCGAGGCAGAACGTGTCGAACCTTCGACGCTGTGGCGTTCGCAACGGACATTACTTAGGCGAAAACGCCATCTTTGGGCAAGACTGACCGCCATGCGTATCATGCAGATACCGTTACCTGAGTATTTGGGTTTCAATCTTTTCTCAAACTGGCTCGACTTGTCATTTATCGAAAAGATACGCTCGTTTAGCGGCACTATACGCAGGATCATAGCACGGAAATGGTACAAAGCGCTCGCTTCGGAGTCACTGGAGCAAACCATGCCTGCCCAAACCGCTACCCTGATAGATTATGAAAACGCCGAGGAGGAAACCGTATGAGTTTTCTAACCGGGACAATTGCAGCAATAGCAAGTTTGCTGGTATTTCTCCTTTCACCGGTTCAGGCATTGGCTGTCTATATTACGGTTCTTGTATGGTATCCGGTCAATTTGACACTCAAGTTCGGTACCGTCGACTTTTCTGCTTCGCGAATTGTTGCGATCGTTTTGCTTAGCAGTCTGTTAATGCGATCGGCGGGCAAGAGGTTCAAATTCATTGCCATCGACTGGTTGGTGATCATCTATTTTGTCAGTCAGGTCATTTCGGGATATTTGACTTCTGCGTCATTGATGCAATTTCTGGAAAGCCGCTCAGGTATCATTGTCGACCTTGCCATGCCGTATTTTATAGTCAGGATGACAATTACCACCAAAGATGAATATATAAAACTACTGAAGTATTTGCTTTTCATCGCGCTTCCGCTGGCATTTCTTGGGATGTACCAGTCGATCACAGGCAACAATCCAGCCGGTCCGCTTCTTCGTCATGCCGCATGGGGTGTACTCGGTGATCGTGTTGATATGCGATACGGGCTTTATCGGGCAAACGTGACATTTCCGGTGCATATCCATTTCGGAATGTTCTTTGCGATGGCAGGGGCGCTTTGCGCAGGCCTGATCTACAACGTACGGTCACACAAAAAACTTTACATTACCGCCATTGCCATGCTTTCGCTGGGTGTTGTCGCTTCTGTTTCAAGTGCGCCTGTTATGGCCGTCATGCTGATCGGCCTTTTCATGATATTGTTTTATTACCGTCAATATGCCAGGCATGTGATCATAGTAATAGTGATCATGTGTATCTCGGTCGAGATATTAAGTAACCGCCACTTCTACGATGTCATCGGCAGCTTTGCTATGAATGAAAAGACGGCATGGTACCGCAGTATGCTGATCGAGGTCGCGCTTTTTCAGGGCGGGATGAGCGGTCACTGGCTATTTGGATACGGGTATGATGTTGATCCCGGCTGGAGTGCATTGATCGACCTGCGAGGCCATACCGATATTGTCAACCATTACCTGTTGATACTCGCACGTTTTGGCCTGGTAAGTCTTATCCCGTTCCTTGTGATAAACCTTCAGGCAGTAAAACGTCTCATCCTTGCTTTTAAGATAACTCCTTTCAAAGGCGATAAATGGATGGTCTGGTCAGTGGTTTCGATCATGGTCGCACTTTTTGCAGTTTTCTTTACCGTAAGCCTTTTCGGTCAACCAAGAACAATATACTTTATGATGCTCGCTTTATGTGCAGGCATGCCGGTAATCGTCATGAAACCTGCCCGCATATTCAATCGCACAGCAAAAACAGCTTCAACTCAAGCTCAACTATCGAATACCAATGCTGTCGGGGAGGATATAACAGTATGGACGTCTCAGTAATCATAGTCAACTGGAATACACGTGCTCTTCTTAGAAACTGCATCAAGTCCATTATTGAGAATGCAGGTTCCATCGAATACGAAATAATTGTCGTAGACAACGCTTCGGCAGACGCCTCTGTGGAGATGGTCAAAGATCGTTTTCCCGGCGTCATTGTCATTGCCAATAAGGATAATCGAGGATTCGCATCCGCCAACAACCAGGGCATCGAGATAGCTAGGGGGCGGTATGTCCTGCTTTTAAACAGCGACACGCTTGTCGGCGAATCTGCGATCGCAAAAACCGTAAGTTACGCCGATAAAAATCCGGAAGCTGCCGTTGTCGGATGCCAGGTATGGAAAGATCTGGACACTATCCAGATGACGTGTTTTCGATTTACAAATCTTTTTAATCTCATGCTGGCCGAATCAGGCCTTGCTACTTTTTTCCGTAATAATCGGATACTTGGCAGCCAGTGGATGCATTGGTGGAAACGCGATACTGAAAAGCAGGTCGATGTCGTATCCGGTATGTATATGCTTGTAAGACGCGAGGCGATCGACCATGTCGGTCCGATGGACGAGTCGTATTTTATGTACTATGAGGAAACCGACTGGTGTTACCGTTTCAATAAAGCCGGATGGAAATCGCTTTTTTATCCCGGTGCTAAAATAATACATACCCATGGAGGAAACGCCAGCAGCAGTAAAGTGAGGTCAAAGATGTTTGTTCAGCGTCAAAAAAGCCTGCTCATATTCCTCAAAAAACACAATGGCAGCCTTGCTGCGTTTGCGGCTCGTCTCATACTTATAATATCTTTTAGCATAAGGACAATTGCGTGGTTTGTAATTATGACTTTAAACAGAATCTTAAACAGGGAGATTTCGTCGCACAAACAACAGGTGCACATGAACCTGGCTGCATTGAGATTTTCGCTCATAGGGGTGGAAGCTTAGAATAAAGGTTTGTCGTAATGATATTTAGAAATGTTAACATCAAGGATAGTATTGAATTCGTAACAGCCATGCTCTATGGATCGATTCTGGGTATTATCGGTTCCAGACACCTCTGTACGGTCATATATTATCACAGCATAACATCTGAGGATGTTGCCGGTTTCGACATGCAAATGAAATACCTCGCGCAAAACTGTGTTGTCGTAAGACCGTCACAGATCAAGAACGCTTTACCGAGGAACGGAAAAAGCTGTGTTGCCATAACTATCGATGATGCTTTCGAGAATATCATCCACAATGCTCTGGATGTTCTCAAACACTACGATATTCCGGCAGGTATATTCGTACCCGTGGCAAACCTTGGCGATACTCCTAAGTGGCAGTTTAAGCAAGATTCGCCTGACCAGTATGAGAAGGTTATGACCGCCGATCAGGTGGCACAACTTGCCGACGAGGGTTTCGAGATACTTTCGCATACTCTTTCGCATCCGATGCTTACACAACTGGAAGATGAAATGTTAAGCCATGAATTGCAGACGTCACGTTCAGTGCTTGAAGATATCACAGGGCGACCCGTTATAGGGATGAGCTATCCGCATGGTGACTACGATGACCGGGTTTGTCAGGCTGTAAAAGATGCTGATTATGCGATAGCTTTTACTGTTGAGCCAGAAACAGTTACGCATACGACGGACAATTTCCGAATAGGACGTTTTAATGTCTCACCGCGGGACAGCCTCAGGAAATTTAAGCTCAAGATCAGCGGAGCTTACCAGATAACAAAGATATTCAGGAAGACCGGAAAGAAAAGAAATTAGTATTGCCAAATATGGAGAAATAGGAATGTCGTATAGTGTATGCATCGATGACTTTACGAGAAATGACTGGGAAACGGCAGCTGCCGGTTTTTCCGATTACAGCATCTATCAGACCTGGCCATATCAGGGCCACCGTGCAGAAACAGGCCGCGAGCATTTAAGTCGTGCCATTGTAATAGACAGCTACGGTCATGTCGCAGCGATGTGTCATGTCAGGATAAAGAATCTGTTCCCGTTGCCCATTAAAATAGGGTATGTCCAGTGGGGGCCTCTGATGCAATCCCATGACGATACAATTACATGCACAGCCGAGGCACTGGAAGCTTTGAAAAAGGCTTATGTTCCAGAGAAGGTCAATGTTCTCAGGTTTACACCGGCTGTCTGGTCCGGTCAGGACGATTCAAATATCCTCGAGATGTTCAGTGACGCAGGTTTTACTCATGTACGAAAGCATCGCTCTTACCAGACGTTACTCCTTAAAGTCGATGACTCCGAAGACGAAATTCGCAAGCGTCTGAATAAGAGTTTCAGGAGGGATGTCAAGAACGCGGAAAAAGCAGGCGTAGAAGTGCGTGTCGGATGTGACGAAGAATTTTTCGACGTCCTCAAGCAGATTCATGCCGACCTGGTAAAAACCAAGGGCTTCGATGGATGTTCGGTCGCTGAGTTTATGAAGCCTCAATTCGACCTTTCGGATCATGAGAAGATGAAGGTCGTTGCTGCCTATCATAACGGTGAGCCTGCTTCTGCGGTATTGATCGCTAACCTCGGAAACAGAGGGGTCGTTCTGCTTGCCGCGACTAATGATCTGGGACGGTCTGTCTTTTCGTCGTATGCCGCCTGGTACCATGCTGCCTGCGTTGCAAACCAGACAGGTATGAAATGGTGCGACCTGGGCGGTATAGATGAGAAAAATAATCCGAAAGTTTTTCAATTCAAGTCCCGCATGGGAGGCTCTTTTGTTTCGCATCTGGGCGTATTCGATTCATCGAATAATTTGTCTGCAAAACTACTCTGGCAAATAACCCAGTCTACGGCAAACATCTTCAAGAAACGGGTGTAAAAATGAGTTACCTTCAAGACGACACAGTAACAACGATCAAGAACGATATGATAACGGACCTGTCTGTTGAAGTGTGTAAAAGCTTCGATAAGGTCCCGATAACGCCGAACCAGTGGGACGACTTTGTCGCCTCGGTAGATGGCGAGATTTATTCCACATACGACTGGTGCTCGATCTGGTGGAAGCATTACGGCAGTAAAAGAAAACCGAACATCTTCATCTTCCGTCACGACGGGCAGATCGTAGGGATCGTTCCGCTTTTTACGGAGAAGATGAGATTTGGACCGGTTTCGCTGCGTGTTCTCAATCTCATTGCCTCGGATTATTCTACCAATACGATCAGCATTCCGATTCGACCTGAATACGTGGATTCTGTTGTAGTAAACCTGCAAAACCTTATCAGCGACATGTCATATGATGTCATCCATTTTGGCAAGCTGTCGGCACTGTACGATTGCAAGGACAGTCTCTGTCAGGCTTGTTTGGAATACTTCGGTTCGTCTCACACCGTAACACAGAACGACGGACCGCCGCAGACATATTTCAAACTTACCGACTCTCTCGACAGCTACCTGGCCACACTTAGCCATAGTAAGCGCAATACCATAAGAAGACACCGTCGCCGCGCCGCTTCTGCCGTAGGCGACCGCGATCTTCCTCTAGTTGCCGTCCCATCCGACCAGCAAAATGTCGAACAGATTTTCGGTGAATTTATGGTTACGCACAAAAATCGCTGGAACAAAGTAGGTAAGGCCGGTCATTTCGGAGACTGGCCCGGTTCCGAACAGTTTCATCGTGACCTCATCGCTGCAAATATCAAAACCGATCGGCTTTGCCTGAGCAAAATAACCGTAAGCAACACTACTGTCGGGTATATGTACGGCTATGTATTTGGAAACAGGTATCTTGACTTTCTCAGTTCCCGTTCAAATTCGGAGGTGTTCGCAAAAGTCAGCGTAGGCCGCATACTCTATAGCGAAATGATAAGACTAGGCAGCGAAAAAGGCCTCAAATACATCGATAGTATGCCAGGTTTCTACAATTTTAAGGTCGCTATGGGCGGTCGGATGTTTAGCACGTCTAATATCGCCATAAAGAAGCAGACAAGATCGTCATGTGTAAGGCAGATTGTCTTTGGCCTCTTTGCAACAATCCTTGACGCTGTGTATTATCGCATATGGTACCGCCGTATTGCCCCAAAGATGTCATTTCGACGAAAGCCGTTATGGCATTCATGGATCAGGACACGCATTTTTTCATGGTTGGCAAATCGTACAGTAAAGATGTCAGACAATAAGACAGATGGTGACAAATGAAACAAACAGGTTTAATAAAAGAACGGTGTGACATGAATTTGGATGACAAACAAATACCTTTCAGAAACAAGGAACACGCGGTTCATTCCATGTCCCCTGATGTCATTTGTTTCGGCGGCGAGGACTGGTGGTATCACAACCGCGGACATATCGATATGCAGATCATGAAGCGTTATGCAAAAAGCGCAAAGGTTCTCTATATAAACTCGATCATAATGCAGAAGCTCTCTCTCGCAAAGGGTGCCAATTTTACCCGCAAAGCGATCAGAAAAGCAAAAAGCGTTTTCAGGGGCCTTAAAAAAACCGATGCAGATTTCTGGGCGTTAAGCCCGCTCTCGGCGCCTGTTTATCATATACCATGGGCCAGAGGTTTTAACAATCATGCTTTACGTATGCAGGTCCAGATCGCTCGTTCCATACTTGCTATCCGCGAGCCGCTCGTCTGGGTTGCTTGTCCGGCGGCATGTTCTATTGCACTGGAAATGAAAAAGAGCAAGTTGGTTTACCAGAGAACGGATCGTTTTGAAGAATATCCAAATGTGGATCCTCAGTTCGTTCTTTCATGCGATCAAAAACTCAAAGCCGCCGCCGATCTTACGGTATTTGCAAACAGTTATCTCTACGAAATCGAAGCCGGTGAATGTCGAAAGGCTCTCTACCTGGACCATGGCGTCGATTATGAGATGTTTGCTTCCGCGGAAGATATAGATACGACCCCGCCGGATATGAGAAATATCAAAGGACCGATAGTAGGTTTCTTTGGTGCGATCGATTCACACACGACCGATATTGATTTCCTTACCCGTGTTGTCGACCTTCTCGGCGATATGTCCTTTGTATTTGTCGGCAAGCCATCGGTCGATTGTTCCCAGCTAAGATCGCGACTAAACGTACATTTGCTCGGCCAGAAACCATACGAACAGATACCGAACTACGGAAAGAACTTTGATGCTGCGATCATGACCTGGAACAGAAACGAGTGGATAAAGGCGTGCAACCCTATAAAACTCAAGGAATATCTGGCACTTGGAAAACCCGTGATAAGCACCCCGTTCCCGGAACTGGAAAAATACGGCGATATAACCTACCAGGGCAACACGCCGGAAGAATTTGCCGTTTCTATAAAGACTGCGATCGAGCAAAACAACCCCGAAAGGATCAACGAACGCAGAAAAAGGGTGATGCATGCTTCATGGGAAACAAAAGCGCAAACTGTTCTAAATGAACTCTACGATACGTAGCATTTTACGGGGGGCAGGATAGTGACAGATAAAAAAAATAACTTGAAAGTATGTTTCGCGGCATCGGCAGGGGGGCATCTGACTCAATTACTGAAGATCGTACCCAGTTTTAAAGATTTTAATATAATGTCAGTTACGACCTCAAAGCTTGTTGCCGAAAAACTAAACGTTTATGGGCGCACATATATAATCTCAGAATGTAACCGCCAGCATCCCTTCAGGTCGATCCGATCCCTCTATCAAGCCGTTAAGATCGCCTTCAAAGAACGCCCCGATGTAGTCATAAGTACCGGCGCAGAACCTGCCTTTTTGATCTGCATCACAGCCAAACTTCTGGGGGGGCGTATTGTATGGATCGACAGCATCGCAAATGTACAACGTCTATCGGCTAGCGGAAGACTTATAAGACCGTTCGCTGATGTTTTCCTGACGCAGTGGCCGGATCTGGCAAATATAAACAAAAATATCGAATACGCAGGAGCATTGCTATGATCTTTCTTACAGTAGGTACGCGTTTTCCGTTTACGCGACTGGTAAAAGCAGTTGACGCCGCCGTTGCCAACTCATTGATCGATGACAAGGTATTTGCCCAGATCGGCAACGATTCGTATGTTCCGCAGAACATGGAATTTGTCCAATTGCTGGAAAAACATGAATATGACCGTTACGCAAACGAGGCTTCGGCACTTATCAGTCATGCTGGTATGGGTTCGATCTCGTTGGCCTTGAGCCTGAACAAGCCTCTTCTGGTAATGCCCCGTATGCGATCTTGCAAAGAGCATGTAAATGATCATCAGGTCGACACGGCTAAAAGATTTGAGAGTCTTGGGCATGTTCTGGTTGCATATGACGCCGACCAGTTACACGAAAAAATGACCAGCTTACATTCGTTCGAGCCCAAAGCCAGAAAGACTCAGGTAGAAGCCGTTGCCAGGCGTGTACACCAGTATGTTGAGATGTTAAAGGAGAATCGCTGATGTCACAGGATACCAAAAAAGCCGATAACGTCAGCGCTGTAATTCTGTCATGTGACACAGATTTCGGCAGATGTCCGCTTGCCTCAAGATTGCAGCGATCCGTATGGCCTATCGCCGAAAGTACTGTTCTCCAGAACCTCGTCGACCATATCTCAAACCAGGGAATAGACCAGATTGTGATATGCTGCCAGGGCCCGTCGCAAAAAATTCGCAAAATATTGAATATACCACAGGATATTAATGTCTGCTTTCATGAAGAGCCGCTACCTGCCGGCAGTGCCGGTTCCATTCGAGATGCCGCTCAAATATGTAACGGGCAATTGCTTGTAGTGTTCCACGCTACGATGCTTGTTCCCCCTGACATTGACGATATGATCCGGACCCATACTTCGTCCCATGCCGACATGACCGTAGTTTTCAATCCTCCGGATGAAAAAGGGTCGTTTCTGGGCGGCAACGGGCAGGTCTATGTATGTAACCGCTCCATCGTCCAACACATACCTCAGGAAGGATATTGTGACATTAAGGAAGGTCTCATACCCGATCTTCTTCGTCAGGGCAGAATAGTGCATGCGGCATGTGCCTCTGATAATGTCGGCAACTTCCTTTCATGGCGGCAGTACCTTGACGCATCGGCAAATTATATAGCACACGTTGCCGGCGACCGTACACAAAACGAAAAAGACGGATCTGACGAAAATATATGCTTGTCCGAAAACGCAACGATACACCCGACCGCAAGGGTTTTCGGCCCAGCTCTCATATGCAAAGGTGCCGTTCTTAAAAAAGACAGCGTCCTTTTAGGTCCGGTAATTGTCGGACAAAATGCAGTGATAGAAGAAAATGCCATCATTTCCGAAAGTGTTCTCTGGGACAACAGCCGCGTAGCCCGCAACGCATGCCTGGACGGATGTCTTATCGATTCCAGGGCATATGTCCCTGAGGATTCGTTCATAAAAGATGATCTTATCGTACGAAATTTTAATCCTATTCGAGGCTCTCTCGAAGCGATCTCACACGCTGCTGACGGTGTAAAGCAGAAAGTTAACGCATCCCTGGAAGTGCTCCAAAGAAGTACGGAAAAACATTTGCCACTGCGATCAAATCGAACATCATCTATGAAGAACCCGCTGATCATTGCCGCTTCGATCCTGCTTTTCCTTGTATTTATCGCAACCTACTGGAACCCCGTCATCGTTGACCTGTGGAAGATATGGAACCAAAGCGACGAATACTCAAGCGGTATGCTCGTCCCGCTTATCGCCGTATGGATTATTTATGCACGCAGAAAAACTCTAAACAAATTTCCACTTAGCCCGTCGATGTGGGGCATAATTCTGTTCGTTTTCGCACAGGGCCTGCGTTTCTTCGGACTATTCTTCATGTATGACTCCGCCCAGCGGCTTTCCATGATCGTTACGATAGCCTCGCTTGTATTGCTGCTTTTAGGCCCCAGGCTTTTCCTGAAACTTTCCACCGTGCTCGCGATGCTTATGCTTATGCTCCCGCTGCCCAACTCCGCACAGGCAAGACTGACACTTCCGCTTCAAAAAATGGCAACCTCGTCGGCAACATTCTGCCTGGAAACTGTTGGATATAACGTATTGCGGCAGGGAAACATAATAAGCATCGGCGATACCACCATTGCCGTAGCGGAAGCATGTAACGGACTTAGAATGCTTACCGCATTTATCATCATAAGCGCACTTATCGCGATGATCACAAACCGCAGTCTCTGGCAAAAGGCAGTTATAATCGCCTCAAGCATCCCGATAGCCTTTATTTGCAACACCATAAGACTGACACTAACCGCAATAGCATTCACGATTATCGATGGCCAGCAGTGGCAGACTGTCTTTCACGACTTTGGAGGTTTCGCCATGATGCCGTTAGCATTAGCACTGATAGGCCTCGAGTTGTATTTGCTTTCTAATATTTTTGTAACCGAAAAACTACAGAACGAAGAGATAATTGTCCGTGCTCATTCTGACACGGCAGTTGAAAACCAGGTATAAGGAGAACTATAAAATGGCATATTCGGAAAACAATCAACAATTTAATCCTCAAAATCAGATAATGCAATATGAGGGTAATGTACAGGATCAACCTACTTCGGCTGCGGACTTTTTTGTTCCCATCCTAAGGAGATGGCCGATTATTTGTGCTACGACATTGATCATATCGATTTTCGCGATTCCGTCGGTTTGGCTGCTTATGAGGCGTGCATATGACACCGAAGGTGCTGTCAGGGTGATGCCAATTGTCTCACGCATACTTTTTAGCGACCCTGACACGGATCGACCGATGCCCAACTACGAAAACTTTATGAACACTCAGGCTGCGCTTATCACAAGCAATAAAGTTCTAAACCGAGTTGCCGACGAATTGAAGGGCAAGGATATAGATTTGTTCAGAAATAAATCCGATCTCGTCGTCGCATTGAAACTTGCCATTAACTTCGGAAAGATCAAGGTCGCCCCTGCTCGGCACACCGAACTGATCAAGATCGAGATGACAGGCTCATCGCCAAGGGACGCAGAGATAGTGATAGATGCGTTTATCCGCGCGTACATGGCGATAGTCGTTGCCGATGAACTGCGAGGCGGCGATCAGAAACTGTCAATTCTCGAAGAAAAACGGCGAGTTACAACTGAACAGATAAGTCGTCAGCGCGACCAGCTTAGAGCACTTGCCGAAGAATACGGAACCATTTCGCTCGATGGTCGTCAGGATATGATGCTCCAGCAGGTAATAAACCTGCAAAACGAGCTTACTGACGTTGAAGTGCAAAGGCTCTCACTCGAAACCGCCGTGAAAATGAAAGAAAATGCCGTTGCCGGACCATTGGATCCGATTCAATTGATGCAGATGAAATCTGCATTTGTAAATTCAGACCCTACCATGCAGATCATTATCGCCGACATCGCAGAACAAGAAAGCCTGTTCGTAAGACGCAAGCAGATACTCGTCCCCGGCAATCCCGAGCTTGAACATAACGCTGAGATTATCGAAATTCTAAAAGCAAGTCGTCAGGATCGCGAAAGCGTACTTCTGGAAAAGTTTAACTATGAATTCGAGATCGCGATGCAGGAAAATAACAAACGCCACATCGCAGATATCAAGTTAGAGCTTGCCAGTACAAAGGAGTACGAAAAGAGGATACGCGATGAACTCGCCAGGAAAAACAGCGAAACCATTGGAATGGGAAGAAAACAGCTTACCATAAACGACCAGCAGGAAAAGCTCTTCCGCCTAAAGACTATGCACGACACCATAAACCGTCGAATTGATGAGCTTGAGATGGAAAGCAAAAGACCCGCAAGGATCACAGTTGCATATTCGGCAAGCTCGATACCGGCAACCAGCAAGAAAGTAAAGCTTACAGTTGTCATTCTATTCATCAGCGTTGCTACAGGCTGTTTTCTCGCGTTCATACTTGAAAAACTGGACAAGAGTCTAAGGGGCACCGACGACGTCATAAAAAATGTAGGCGTAAGGATCATCGGAACAACGACAAGTCCAAAAAATATAGATCGTCTTTACCTTCCGCAGCAGTTAACAGATGACTACCAGACAATACGTGCAAATCTCGACCTGATAAGCGAATTCGGCACGAAGATCATTGTCGTTTCAAGCCCCGGTTCAAGCGACGGAAAGACTACTTTTTCTGTCAATCTGGCAACCAGTTTTGCGCAGTCCGGCAAAAAAACTCTCCTGATAGACGGTGACCTGAGAAAACCGGATGTTGCTCAAGCTCTCAATCTTCCAAGACACCTGAGGGGGCTTCAGGATCTACTTGCCGACATGGATCCCCAAAAAGCCATCCACCGTATTGCTTTTTCCGGCCTGCATGTTCTAGCCTCCGACAGATCCAACACCTCAGATGCTCTCGATGTTCTCGGACAGGCAAAAACAGTCGAGATGATAAAGAATATTGCTAAAGAATACGACCATGTAATCATTGATACCCCGCCCGTACTCGCCTTTAGCGATGCACTGCTCTGGGCAAAGCTTTCAGACGGGGTGATACTGACTAGTTTTGTCGATCACACATCACGTTTCGAACTGAAAGAGACTATCGCACGTCTTGAACAGGTCGGTGCAAGGGTTATCGGCACCGTCGTACATAACGTCCAGACCGCACAAAGTTATAACCCCTATGGATATGCGTACGGACACGGCGCAGAAGATAGAGACGAAGATAGGAGCAACCGACCAGATCATTTGTTACTCATAACAGACGGCATCGAAGAAGAATAAAAATACAAATTGAGAGAACCGGAAATATTTCAATTGGATAATTCTGGAAACTAAAATGGAAATGATCGTAATACACACCAACGATGATCCTTCACCCAGCTCCGCCGATTTTCTGCGATTTGCCATGTCGCAGAAAAACTTGTGTTCGATAACCCTCCAGGCGATCGCTCGCAGTTCCAGTTTTTCCAAACCCGACGACATCAGGATATCTCTTCCCGGCCACTGGCAGGTTCCATTTACCCAAACAAATTGCATAACACAGCGAAGCGACCAGAATTTAATAAAATGTCCGGACAACGTTATCGAAGGCAGCGAAAAGATGCTAATTATCTCCGATGGACGTTTCGTAACAACACTTGACAGGTCTTTCATTCGCCAGATCACACACTCACTCAATGCAGACGTTATTGCTATCGTAGTCGATCCCTCCCTTGGCGCCTACAGAGAAAAGTTAAGGCTTACATCAGACGATCGAATCGCTGGTTTCCGCAGACTTCACCATGACACCGCACATATACTTGCTACCTCACAGAAATGGCCGCATCACCTGATCATCAAAAATTCCGCATTACAGGTATTGCTCACGAATAAGCACATTCCCCTTAGTTTCGAGACCATTGTCAATCGCTGCAGCGTACACGGTATAACGTTTAAAACCGTTGCCGTAGGTGGAAGTTTCCTGGATCTGAATGAGTCAGACGATCTCGTTTCATTTGTTACCGACGCTGTCGGTCATGACGAAAACAACAAATTTCAAACGCCCCATGACAATCGTTGTTCCAATCTGCGAGGCCCTGTTGTTCTTGGCGAAGACGTAAACATCGCACCCGATGCTCTCGTTATAGGTCCGGCCATCATTGCCGATAATGTTCAGATCAAGTCCCGCGCGATAGTTAAAAATGCGATCATCGCCTCGAATGTCTCAATCTGTTCCGACGACGTGATAACCGATTGCATACTAATACATGACAGCGACCGATACAGGAACCTTGACGGTTTCACGGATGCTGGATATCGCAATCATAAAAGAAGGATTTACTCATCGAATCGCAAAAAAAACGACGTATATAGAATCTTTCCGTTTCTCTCCTACCCGAATCTCGGTAAAAGGGTCGTCGACATCGTCGGAGCTCTTATAATTTTAACACTCTTTCTTCCCCTGTTTCCAATTATCAGTATTCTGATAAAACTTGGCTCAAAGGGCCCCGTCTTCTATAGGTCCTGTCGTCAGGGACTTCACGGAAAAGCGATCAATTGCCTGAAATTCCGTTCAATGGTGCAAAGTGCCGACGAAATGCAGGAACGTCTCAGGATCGTAAACGAGGTGGATGGCCCGCAGTTCAAAATGATCAATGACCCGAGAGTAAGTCCAATAGGTAAATTCCTCAGAGAGACAAGCCTGGACGAAATTGCGCAGTTTTTAAATGTTCTTTTCGGACAGATGAGTATTGTCGGACCAAGACCATCACCCGAACATGAAAACTCTCAATGCCCTTATTGGAGAGATGCACGCCTGTCAGTAAAACCGGGAATTACCGGTCTGTGGCAGGTTTCAAGGACACGTACAAAAAATCGAGATTTCCAGGAATGGGTCTACTATGACACACAGTATGTCAAAAAGATATCCTTGAAAATGGATTTGTTCATATGCCTTAAAACCGTAAAAAAACTGATAAATGACTTCGTCGACCAGTTCTAGATGAAAAAAGTTCGAGGTTGAGATGAAAATAATAAAGCAGGAGAAGGAAGTATGGCTGCAAAAAAAGTAAACATCAGGTTGATAATTATTATCCTGGTCACTGTTTTTGTACTTTCCATAACAGCATACGGATTCCGTAATTATAACAGAGATCGACGTGCCGAAGTTTCTCGCCGATCGGGTATACGTTTATATGAAAAAAGGCTTTGGGAGCAAGCTGCAACGAACCTTGGCGAATACATCGCAATCGTTCCCGATGACAGCGATGTTTTGTTCAAATATGCCCGGGCACAGCTTGCAAGAAGACCGCTAAAGGGGCAATTCATAAATCAGGCGATCAACGCTTATCGACAGATCCTCAGAATTGATGAATCGCATCCAGATGCCGCAAAAGAACTCATCGGTATATATCTTAACGTAATCGATGACCCCCTCGAAGCGCAACAGATCGCACAAAATTATCTCGGTGTTTCCAGTGATATGACGATACAAAGGCTCCATGCCGTAGCCCTGGCAAAGCAGAGAAACTTCCACAAGGCCGCTGAAGAACTGAAAGAGATAATATCTCAAAACCCCGACCAGGTGCTTGCCTATCAGGCTCTTGCCCGTCTCATCGAAGAAAGACCCAAAGATTATGCCGACACACCCGAATACTTTCTCGATCTTGCGGTTATGCAAAATTCCGATCAGGCGATTGCCTATATCATCCGAGCAGACTACTATCAAAGAACAAACGATTCCGCAGCAGCCATCAAGGACCTCATCGCCGCTGTTGAGTGCGATCTGACAGATTACGATACCCGGCTAAGGTTAACTGTCAGCCTCACAAATCTCCGCCAGACCGAACAGGCTTCTCAGCAACTGGAAATACTGCAAACCATCGATCCTCAAAACCTGCAACTCTGGAACACATGGGCAGTACTCGCTCTTAGCACCGCCTCGAAGGAACAGATGTACTATGTAGCTGAAACAGGACTTGACTCTCTTGCCCCGGACGTATTTGATTTCTTGCCCGTTGCCGCACAGCTTTACATTAAGAGCGCCCATCCCGAAAGTGCACAGTCTGTTATCGACCAGATGAACACCAGCAATGCTGATCCCGCCATCGTCGCCTACCTCGACGGTCTGCTGGCAACACGTCAGGCAAAATGGCACGATGCGGTCAAAAGTTTACAAAATGCCATAAAACTCGGCTACGATTCAAGGGAGGCTAACCTAATATATGCCGATGCGCTGACCAGGATAGGTGACTTACAGTCCGCCACCCTGCACCTCCGCAAAACGATCTCAAGCAATCCGAACGAATTTGCCGCACGCACTATGCTTGCCGAACTGCTCATGTCGACCGGCAATTATTCTCAGGCCCAGCAGCAATTTCGTAAAGTACTTGAACTTGATCCTCAGAATGAACATGTCAGACTCATGGAAATACAGTCGCGGATCAATCTGCTTTCACTAAACAGGGCAAAGAAGGATCCTTCCGAATGGATTGAGATATTAAATGAACTAAAAGTAATGGCAACACAGATGCCCGAATTGTCATCAATAGCCTTGACTACCGTAAATGCTGCTATATTAGTAGGTCAACTCGACCATGCCGAGAATATCCTTTCGCAAAACGCACAACTCTTTTCTGATGATCAAAGGTTCTATATCATTCGCGCTGACCTCCACATTGCCCGCGACCAGCAGCAGAAAGCGATAGAGGTACTGCAAGCCGCGATCACTCGTTTTCCAGCATCGCCTAAGCCTGTGGCATACCTGTCAGCCCTGCAAGTCTCAGCGGATCAACTTGAAAACGCACGCGATACCCTTCTCGATGGACTTTCCCGAATGGAAACGATCCGCGCCAAACGCCGTTTGTCTGTTATGCTTGCCGATGTTTATATGCGACAGGGCCATCCATCCGATGCCGTTGAATTACTTAAACAGCAAAACGATGAAATAGGTGACGACATAATTCTGACTCGTCGTCTTATCGACATACACCTTCAAAATGGAGAACTTAAGCTTGCCGGTAAATATCTTGACCAGCTAAAGACAATTGTCGGTGGCGATTCATGGCAGTTCAAATACGAACAGGCCAGACTCTACTTTGATTCTGATACTTTCGAAAAGGACTACACCCGTATCACGGCTTTACTTGAAGAAAATCTCGAACACGATCCCGACGATCAGGCCAGCAGGCTTTTACTTGCTGCCAGCCATGAAAAGGCAAACAATTTTCAGCTTTCCGCAAGAATATACAGCCAGGCTCTTGACCGTGATCCGGACAATACGGACATTGCAGCAAGAACCGTTGCCGCTCTTTATAGAACTAACAGCTATGACCAGGCCGATGAGATACTCAGAAACGCACCGGCTGTACAGGATGATTTGCGGCTGTCACGTATGCAATTAAAACGTTATCTTGCAGAAGGCAAACTCGAACCTGCGGTAGGTGTACTTGATAAGCTGCTGGAAGAAAATCCAAAGGATTTCCAGATTCGCCTGGCCGCTGCATTGCTCAAGATCCAGCAGCACCAGTATGATAAGGCAATGAAAATGCTCAAAGATATGGAGGCCGAGAACCAATCTTCATTGCCCGTAAAAGCCGCCCTCGTTGATCTCCATGTGCGTATGCAGCTAAAAGAAGATGCGTTGGAGATTTGTGACAGGGCAGTAAAGGAGCTAAGTACTGCAGATGCGTATTTGCTTCGCGCATCGACACTGGCTTTCCTACAGCAGAACCTTGCCGCCTTAAATGATATCGATACAGCCCTCTCTATCTCACCTGATGATCCCGACAACCTCGTACGTGCTGCGATGTTATACCGAAAAATGCAAAAAAAAGATCTCGCTGCAGGCGCAATCTCAAAAGCATTGGACATTACACCTGACGACCTGACAATACAAAGACAAGCTGCGATAATCTTCGTTGCCGACGATCGAGTCGCCTTCCGAGACAGGGGAACTAAATTGCTGCACGATGTACTTGAACAAAATCCCGACGATATAGAGTTGCTGCTCATGAAGTCATGGAATCTTCTGGGGCAAAATACAACTGTCGCATTCAATTCCGCTGTTGAGATTCTTACCAAAATTATAGATTCCCATCCGAAGGTATCGCGGGCCTGGAATATGTTGGCGAGAATACGTCTAAAGCAAGCGAGAACTGACGAGGCAATTAAGCTGGTAAATATGGGCCTGACGCATTCGCCCAAAAACCGCTCGCTTCTGCTGACAAAAGCCAGAATATATGCCACTGAATCTAAGGATATCGCTATCAATACGCTCGAAACTCTCCGCAAAACCTACCCGAACGACATGGAGGCCGCTCTCTATCTTGCATACATTTTCATAGATTCTCAGCAATACGACAGAGCTCTCGGTATCCTCAATGAGATATCAATCAATGCCGCCGATGCCGATCTGAGAAAGATCAAGATCGCTTTTGCGATTACCCTTCACGAAAGCGGCTACCATCAGCAGGCACAGCAGATATTTTACTCGCTTTACCACCAGAACCCCGACGACCCTGCAATCATGATCGCACAGGTAAGAATACTTAAAAAGGATCAAAAGTATTACCAGATAGTACATGTCGTCGCTGATTGGCTTCAAAATCATCCGCAGGATACGTCACTTGCTACAGAGATCGCCAAAGAGCTTGCCAGGTCAAATAGCCTGGCCTCAAAAGAAGCTGCCGAAAAAATATTCAATGTGGTCGTCAATACTGACTATGATTCCGTTGACGCGATTTTTTCGCTTGCGCTGCTCTATCATGTTTCCGGAAGAGCCGACAAAGCGGTTCAATTCTATGAAAAGGTTCTGATGCTCGACTCAAGCAAGCTCAGCGCCCTTAACAATATGGCATGGATACTCTGCGAAGATCTTAATGAGTACGAACAGGCCCTCGAACTCGCGTCAAAAGGCCTTCAAATCGATCCCGAATACGCCGACCTCATCGACACCGCCGCAGTGGCAAAGTACAGACTTGCCCGATACTACGATGCTATAGAAGATTTTAACCGCTGTATCAGACTCTATCAGCCAGATACCGTTGGAATTGCAAACGCATATTTCCATCTTGCCAGAGCCTATTACAAACTTCAGCGAAAAAGCGAAGCTAAACTCTATCTAAACAGAGCCCTACAGATTAATGAAAAAATAAACGCGCTCAGCCCGCAGGATATTAATGAAGCAAAGGCTATTCTTGCCAAACTTTAGAAAGGTTAAAATAATGAATGAATTGATCGCAGGTAACGACGTCACAAATAGCCATACTACCCAATCAATGCCCAAACAACTGCTTGATAACCAGCGATGGGCATACCTGAGGAAAAAGTATGGTATGACGGCAAGGGAACTTGAAGTCGCAAGGTTGGTCTGCTGCGGCTTAGGAAATGATGACATCGCCGCAGAACTGGAAATAAAGCATGCAACGGTCAAAACCCACATAAGAAATCTTTACCGAAAGCTCTGGGTGCATAATAAAATTTCCATGCTGCTTAAATTCATCGAGGACATTAACGCAGTCATAGTGACTCCGCCGTCAACTCAGGAATACTTATTTACTGATGTTGAAGCACCCGCTATGCAAACCGTTACTGTCAACAATTGAAATTCACTAAGATGTTTAGATTTCTACTGTAGATAATGCGCGTTTACGTTTAACAAATTTGTATTTCATTGCCGAGTGCAGTTTTGAAATGGGTTCCGCAAATGGTCAAACAGAGTGCGGAAGTTAGAACATCATATCTAAGCTCTACCTGTATGTATGATCGCAGGTTGTCTCCATTTGCCTATACCGTCCCACCACGTCGCTATGTGGTCGACCATACCATGCTCGCCAAAACGCTCGATCAGCATTTCGGTTGTTATCTTATGCAGTTGACGCATACACACAATACCGCCCATTTGCCATGCCTCCAATCCCTTGTCCACAACCTGTCGTTCGACCCCTTTAAGTCCGAGTCGATGGTTTGCGATCAAACTTACCAGATCCTCCGCAACAGGCAGGAGTATTGTTTCACGATGCTGCTCCTGGGACAATTCTCTTTCCACAAGCTCACATAGTATCAGCTCGTTTTCAGCTTTACGACGTTGCTTTTCTGCCTTTTCTTCAGACAGCCTCACATGCCGATGTCTTCTGCTGGAAGGAAGAAGCATCTCCATAAAGCCAAGAACAGGGTCAACAACTACCCACAAAAAAAACGTTGTCGAAAAACATCCAAGTGAAAATAGCCCAAGCCTGTCAAGTAAACTTCCGCGACCAAAACCAAACAGCATCCCGACAAATGCGCCAAATAAAGGACTCATGTTGTAGAGGGCCATGTAGTTGACACGGCTTGTAAGTGGATGTTCCTGGTATATCTTCTGGCTGCGGAAAATGCTCCGAAATATCGCAAAAGCATAAAGGGATGCGACCATGAAAATCAGGACCGCGGAATATCCCGAAAGTGAAAATATCACCCACCACTTCAAACCTGCCTCGCGAAGCCCGAGAACAAAGAGAAATGCCGTACTGACAACGAAGCAAATGGTACTGCAAATCCCCAGGGCTTTGAATATTTCTCTACGATACATCGAATACCCCCCCCATGATCATGCCACTAGCCTGCTTGACAAAACTATTATTCCAGCAGAGCACCCTGATTTTAAGGTGTTGCCGCTCCTCCTGTTATCGTAACCGCGGTGCCAACGCCGATAATCGGACCGACAATTTCAGCAACCGTCAAACCTATCGCCGCAAGGATCGTAGGAGGAACATAGATTATATCGCCTTCCTCGAGAAGAAAGTTGTAGCGCATTTCTCCATTGATAACCATCTGGTCGAATTTCACCTCGCATATCTTTGCCTTCTTATCCTCTCCTCTGTTGAGCCTGATAAGCTGTATCTTATCCTCCCAAGCCCGAAAGTTCGGTATAGCCCTTGATATCGCTGATAAAGTACTCTCTCTGCCTGTAAATATCTTCGCACCAGGAATGACAACTTGACCGATAACATAATAGTACTTGCTCCGGTTAATGGCCACTCGTACATCGATCGGGTTTTCGCCCTTCAGTGTATAAAGTTTCGACAAACGTTCCGCGATCAACTCTGCCGCTTCGCGGGGTGTCTTACCTGCTACGCTCACTTCGCCGACCGTTTCAAAAGAGATATTACCGTCAGGGCGTATCGTCTGGCTTTGTTCGTGAAGCTCAGGCACTCGCGATGAAAGCACCGTAACTTCATCGGCTGGTTGAAGGATGTAACGGTCCGGTGTTACATCCTGCTCAGATGGCTTGATGGTCCCCATAAGCTCGGGGCTTATTTTATTGGGCTTTGACCCGCATCCGAAATTAAGCGTTAAAATCAGAAAAATCGCAAATATCGAAAACACCTTTTGCATCTTCATCTGTTCGGCTCCTAAAGTCTTTTAAAAAAAGAATTGTCATCGTTTCTTGCACAGTTTCATTTACCTGTACTTTACGCATATCCTTCCTTGTTTCGGTTCTCCCGGAAACACGCTGAATGAGTAAATAACTACCCGACGAAGCATATAGCTATCGCCGAAATGACGCCGTAATTCATCGGTATTACCCAGACATTCGTTGCAGTCTGCATTGACGAATCTACCAACTTTGCAAATAAAAGAATATCATTCTATATCGTCCAATAATCTACTCATTTTCGAACCAGTAACCGCACCTTTCGTATCCTTCTTTAGGAGCATTTTAAATGTTTATTATGAAGGCGTTTCTCACTGGAGAGCAGAGCAGCTCCGGGCAGAGCCGGTAGTAGGGGGCAAACCGTGGAAGACGCAATGGAGAAAAAAGTGGCTGAGTTATTGCAGCAGATAAATCTTGTCAGTGAATTGCAGAGAAGAACCATCAGCGTCCTCCCGCAGCACAGACAACTCGATGAATTTACCGAGGAGCTATACGACACTCTCGAGCAACTGCGGTTTGTCGTTAAATACATACTTTTCGATCTCGAGGCAACACGTCGTGAAAATGGCTCGCTCCGGAGAATACTTGATGAGTACCGGGGAAGATGACTTAGTCGAATAAATGCAAAAGGCTTACCAAATTGTCCGATAAGCTTGCGTACGTTTCCAGATATGCCAAACAAGGCGGGCATGTCTCATTGAGCCATTTTTAATTTGCTATTGGGTTGATACCGAGCTAAACTACTACTCTAGAATGCAATATGATGTCCCCGTTATTCTTATTGAATGTAAGCTTTTTGTCATAATGGGCTTACATTTTTTTGCTTTCAGGTGTTGCCCGTTATGAACCCGTAGTATTTGTGTATGTAACGTGATGGTCATAGGTATGAAGATTTCTCCCGTTAGTTATTCAGAAAAAACAGGAATAAAGATGGCAAAACAAAACATTATTTGGACTAAAATCGACGAAGCTCCGGCTTTGGCAACGTATTCATTGCTGCCAGTTGTAAAGGCTTATGCAAAGGCTTGTGATATTGAGATTGAAGCCAAAGACATCTCGCTTGCAGGCAGAATTATAGCAAACTTCCCGGATAATCTTACGGAAGATCAACAGATCGCTGATGCCCTAAGTCAGCTGGGCCAGTTGGCTAAGTCTTCAAATGCCAATATTATCAAGCTGCCCAATATCAGCGCTTCGATTCCCCAACTGCAAGAAGCCATTGGCGAGTTGCAGAAAAAGGGATATGACATTCCGGACTATCCTGAAGAGCCAAAAAACGACGCAGAAAAGCAGCTGCAGGCCAGATTTGCCAAAGTACTTGGTTCAGCTGTGAATCCTGTTTTGCGTGAAGGCAATTCCGACCGCAGAGCAGCTGCATCGGTGAAAAAATTCGCTCAAAAGCATCCGCACAAAATGATGAAGCCATGGCCTTCCGATGGTTCTAAAGCTCGCGTTGCACACATGACCAGCAAGGATTTTTATGGCAGCGAACTGTCTGTAACCATGGAGAAAGCATGCCGTGTAAAAATCGAATTTGTCGAGACAAACGGCAATTCAACGATCCTCAAAGATGATATCGACCTCCAGGCCGGTGAGGTGGCCGATACGGCTGTTATGAACATTGCTGCTTTACGTCAATTTTATACAGAGCAGATCGATGTTGCGAAAAAAGACTCTGTATTGCTGTCTTTGCATCTTAAAGCTACGATGATGAAGGTCTCGGATCCGATCATGTTTGGCCATTGCGTTTCTGTATTCTACAAAGATGCATTTGAAAAACATGCTGATGTACTCAAAAAGATCGGGGTGAACGTCAACCATGGCCTTGCTGACGTTATGGACAAGCTTAGCAAACTCGATGCGGATAAAAAGGCTGAGATCGAAGCAGACATAGCTGCTGTTTATGATAATCGTCCAAGGGTTGCAATGGTCGATTCGAGAAAAGGTATAACAAATCTGCACGTACCGAATAATATTATTATCGATGCGTCCATGCCTAATGTGGTTCGCGACGGCGGTAAGATGTGGAATATTGACGATGAACTTCAGGATACTGTTGCGATGATACCGGACCGTTCTTATGCGACCATGTATCAGCAGATCATAGAAGATTGCCAGAAGTACGGCCAGTTTGACCCTGCAACTATGGGAAGCGTTTCAAACGTCGGGCTTATGGCTCAAAAAGCCGAGGAATATGGTTCGCACGACAAGACTTTTGAGGCACCTGGCGATGGAACGATTCGCGTTGTCGATGCGGATGGCACTACAATCATGGCCCAGCCCGTTGAATGCGGCGACATTTTCAGAATGTGTCAGGTCAAAGATGCCCCGATCCGTAACTGGGTTGCCCTTGCCGTTGCCCGGGCAAAAGCCGCTGGGGTGCCTGCGATTTTCTGGCTGGATGAAAACAGGGCTCATGATGCACAAATTATCAAAAAAGTGAATGAGTATCTGCCGCAGTACGATACCGCGGGGCTTGAAATTCATATCATGAAGCCCCTTGATGCGATGAAGTTCTCTCTGGAGAGGATTCGCAAAGGACAGGATACGATCTCCGTAACAGGCAACGTCCTGCGTGACTACCTGACCGACCTGTTCCCAATTCTTGAACTGGGCACCAGTGCGAGGATGCTCTCGATCGTGCCGCTGATGAATGGCGGCGGACTGTTTGAGACCGGTGCTGGCGGTTCTGCTCCAAAACATGTTCAGCAATTCCTAAAAGAAGGGCATCTGCGATGGGATTCTCTGGGTGAATACTGTGCATTGGTACCCTCTTTTGAACTGATCGCGCAAAAGACTGGCAACGAAAAGGCAACTATACTTGCTGATACGCTCGATAAGGCCATCAGTAAATACCTGGAAAATGCTAAGTCACCTTCTCGAAAGGTCAACGAAATAGACAACAGGGCAAGTACTTTCTATTTGGCGATGTACTGGGCACAGGCACTTGCTGCCCAGGACAAAAACAAAACGCTGCAGGCCTCTTTTATTGATCTAGCAAAAGGGCTTGAAGAAAACGAAGCCAGGATCAATCAAGAAATGCTGGCGGCCCAGGGAAAGCCTGTGGATATCGACGGTTATTATTTGCCTGATCCGGAGCTTGTATCCAAACAAATGCGTCCAAGTAAAACTTTCAATGATATCATTGATGCTATGTGATCCGAATGCCGCATGATGCCGAAGGCGAGAATGGCCTTCCCCTCTCTACGAAAACTTGACGCTTACGCTAACCTGCTTCTGCTTTTATCTACAGGGCAAAATTTTCCGCAGATATGGAAGATTTGTCCCTTTTGCCCTCAATTAACAGCCGCCGGGAAGGGTGTTTTGTAATTTCCTGTTTTTTGCGACAACCTAACTCCTGCGATAGCAAGAAGTTATGGCAAGTACGGCGTGACTGATCTACTTGTGGCACGCTAATTGCTCTATAGTTAAACACCAGTTCAATAAACCGGTTGGCGTAATACCAGCTTATTGGGCT
>DAOVIC010000031.1 GCA_030671565.1 Anaerohalosphaeraceae bacterium | reverse complement strand
GTATACGCATTCTCAGCCGTGACGTTTCCCTTAACCGTCTTTCGCCTGTGATCTATAGCCGTATAACTGAATCTCGGCATAAGCTTTTCTTGCTCTCAAATAATATTTCGATATCAGTTTATCTGCACACACTCGCAGAACACCTGCCAAATTGATCTTCGCAAACATTACGCTATGTCCGACTGTGTTACCCTCAGGATCTCTGCTATTGTCGTTTCGCCTCTGAGGACCTTTTGTGCACCGTCCATTCGCAGAGTTCTCATCCCGCCGTCGATAGCCGTTCTTTTGATGACACCGGCGCTTTCCCTTTTGTAAATCAGTTCCCGGATATCCTCTGTCATAGCCATCAGTTCATATACGCCTGTTCTTCCGCGGTAACCCGTTTCGAAACATTTGCTGCAGCCTGTGCCCATATAAAGCGTGAGATCTTCGGGTATGTCACCGATACCCAGTTCGCGAAGTTCATGTGCCTTTGGATAATACGGCTGTTTGCAATCCGGGCATATCTTTCGGACAAGTCTTTGTGCCAGAACCCCGATCAGCGACGAGCTTACAAGGTAGGGTTCTACATCGAAGTCGAGAAGCCGGCTCACCGCACCTGCCGCGTCGTTTGTATGCAGCGTGCTGAAAACCAGGTGACCGGTCAGCGACGATTGTATCGCCATACTTGCCGTTTCCTGGTCACGTACTTCACCGACCATTATAACGTCGGGGTCCTGCCTGAGAACATGCCTCAGTGCGTTTATAAAGGTCATACCTTTTTTCGAGGCCACCTGCATCTGGCTTATACCGTCCAGCTGATATTCGATCGGGTCCTCGATGGTCATTACGTTCTTTTGCGTCGAGTCTATCCGTTTAAGGCACGCATACAATGTCGTACTCTTACCGCTTCCTGTCGGTCCCGTAACGAACATCACGCCGTGCGAACAGTTGATCATCTTGTCAAATGTCGCAAGGTCCTCGTTGCACAACCCCAGTTCGTTCAGTCCGAGAACCCCGGTGCTTTTATCCAGTATCCTCAGGACGCTTCGTTCGCCGTAGCTGGTCGGAACCGTACTTACACGAAGGTCGATCTCTCTTTGACCAAGCCGTACGCTCGTACGTCCGTCCTGCGGCAAACGTCTTTCGGCGATGTCCATCCCGGCCATAACCTTGATACGGGATATTATAAGCGGAAGAACGTTGCGGTTTAGGCTAAGGGTATCGTAAAGGATACCGTCGATGCGGTAACGTATCTGTATTTTTGTCTCGTATGGGTGGATGTGAATATCACTTGTACGAAGCTGAAGAGCCCTGAAAAGTATGTCGTTTACAAGACGGATAACCGGAGGGCGATTTACAACGTCCAGCAGATCGTCCGAGCCTGCGACCTCGTCGATGAGCTGGTCGAGATTCTGGTTGTCGACTTCTTCGGCCACTTCTTCGATAACCGTATTTTTCTGCTCGTAAGCGATATCGATCGTCGCCGTTATCGCCGTCCGTGTCGCAAGGGCACTCTTTACCGGCCCGCCAAGCATCTTTGAAACATTATCAAGCATACTCGTATCGAACGGCCTCGACAGAACGACCGTAACTTCCGCATCGTCTTCATTTTGCAATATACCGATCAGGTAATGGTGCTGTGCGTAAGTGGCCGGAACAGACTCGATAAAAATCCCCGGAACGTCGGATGCGTGTATCTCGGAAATATACTCCATACCAAGAGCCTCGGCAAACAGCCGTAGCACGGCATCTTCGGTAAAATCGGGCGCACTTAGGAGTATCTCGTCAACACGGCGGGTATCCCCGTTACGCTCGGCGAAATATGACTCCAGCAAACCGGCATCGATGATACCGGTACGCTTGGCAGTATTTATCAGAAGGCTTTTCATAAAATCAGTTCTTTATAGATCCGGGCAGATATTACTTTCTTTGATCATCAGACAAACATCTGTGTTTGCCATACTAATCAGGCAAAACCACTTCAACCCTTGTTTTGCGTTCCATCAGCTGCCGTGACCGTGGTTCATTAAGAGCGTTCTCTTCAAGCACGTTCTCAAGCTCCGCATTTTCATTACTCTCGTTAAGCTCAGCCTCCTTTAATTTCCGGATATACTCTTCATACGCAAGAACCTTACTACGTCCCCGCTCAGCCGGAGTCGCAACAGGGATAGAAATACTATCACCGCCAACCTGAAGACCAGACTTGATCTCCTGAAGATAATCATCATCCTCAAGGATCTTCGCAGGCTGCATCGGATTAGGCTTTATACCAGGGACAGCACGTAGACCCTGGAACTTCTTTTCATCTTCCTCGAAGAGATTTCGCTTCTTCAGCGATATTCGCTCAATATCCGAGTTACCTGTAAGTTCATCGCCGGGGTTGATTATATGGGCCTTCACGAATACGTAAAGTTTGCTCTGTATGTCTGTCTCATCGATTTCTCTGAACAATAAGCCCAGAAGTGGAATGTCACCCAGAATCGGAACTTTTTTAATCTTCTTGTTTTGTGATACGGTCTCTATTCCGCCGAGTATTATCGTTGCTCCATCGGGAAGTATTGCCCATGTAGTGATGGTACTGCTTATTTCATCATACGGTCTCGGAACAGTTCTTTTATTATCTTCGGGACCAATAGTGATTGTTTTCTCGCCATCATCTATAAAATCTTTACGGTCAAGTGTTATTTCCAGTTGCAGTAGTTTTTCCGATGAGATATGAGGCGTTATATCCAGCGTTATCCCGGAGGGATATGCTTCGAAGGTGACATCAGACGATACGTTTGGAGTTGATCCTGCTGTGCCGGTATATGTTGTACTGCTTTTTTCCTGTGCAACATACCTTGTCTTTTCCGTCTTTATTTGACCCGGCTCGTTATCTTTTACCAGCAGCGAAGGTCTTGCCAGGACACGTCCATAACCTTTTTTGTCCATGATTTTGAACAAAGCCTGTACGTGTCTGTCGGAATAAAACGCGCTGCCGAAACCATCGCCACCACTTGTTGTACGGCTTTCGAATATATCGTTTGCTGGGAATGTCCCCGTTGTAAGAGCTGATAGCGAACTTTCCATTGCACCACCAGGTAAAAAGCCGCCTGCTTTGCTTACCAGATCAAGGTCAAAGTTGAATACGTCGTCCTGAGTTATCTCAACCAGCGTCACATCCAGCAGTACCTGCGGGCGATATTTATCAAGCTCTTCGATCAGTTTTCCTACCCACACCTGGTTATTCTTGTTTGCGTAGACGATCAGTGAGTTGGTCGCTTCGTCAGAAACGATCTCGATCCTTTCTTTGTCGGTTATAGTTGAACCACTGGTATTTTGCGTACTCATGATCTTTGACGTAGCAGGTGTCCCCGGAGTTTTTGGTGAACCACTTGCGGCCGGGTTCGCTGCTAACTTTGCGTGGATAACTTCGTCCAGGATACCCTTAAGATCAACAGCGGCCTGACTTGTAAGTGCATAGATAACGTACGGCAGGGCGGTATCCGTAGGGTCCCTGTCTACGTGTGCTATTATCATTGCTATTTGCATGTGCTGTCCGGTTGTCGCGTTTACCAGCAGTGAATTCGCAGACGTCAGAACGGATATCATCGGTTCGCCCGAGATGGGATCCGCCGACGAGCTTTTATTAGTCGAAGATGACAATGAAGATCGCGATGCAGATGTCGTCGTTCCCTTGCTTGTTGTTGGCGTACTGGTTCGCCTTGTAGGACTTGAAGCCCCGGGCATTGTGCTTATGACGCCCAGCTCCAACATGGTGTTAAGTACTTCCGATGTGTCGACGCTTTCGATCTCGTATTCCTTGATGATACGCGAGTCATGTTTGGGCACGTCGACATATCTGATTATCGCGGCGATCTTGTCATGCTCTTCGGGCGAGGCATTTATCAGCAGCGAGTTTGACTCTTCCAGCAGCGATATCTGCGGCCCATCCGAACTGGATGCACCTCTTGTTGGTGTTACTGGCCGCGATGGAGTTTTTGAGCCCGGTGCAGGCGAAGCAGCAGGCCTTGCACCTGGTGTCGTCGCGCCAAGTTCGCCAAGAACATCAATAACGTATTCGGCCTCGA
The DNA here is from genome assembly GCA_030671565.1 of Anaerohalosphaeraceae bacterium. The sequence goes on along the minus strand of DAOVIC010000031.1, from coordinate 8,934 downwards.
CGTTTACGATATTGTATTGGCGTACTTCTTTTAATCCGGACTGAGGAATATCAAGACTGTCGATCAGGCTGCTGACAACATCGATATCATCGGTAAGGCCGATCATGAGAATTCGGTTCGTACGGTCATCTATGTCAAGATACACCTCACCATCGACGGCCGCTTTGCCTATACTCGTTTTTGAGGCGGTGCTTGCTGTCGGGGTTCTTCGTGCTGCCGCTGCTGCCCTTGCCGCCGCTGCCCTTGCCGCTGCGGTAGTTGGCGTCGAAGTTGGCCTTATTGTTGTCGATGATGTGGTTTTACTGCCTATGCTTATAGATACGGTCCCAAGCTCCTTTGCAAGTGCCTGAACCTTCGAGACCAGGCTTGTGGCCATTGTATATTTCAGATATCTAAACTGAAACACACGTTTTTTGCCGGGCTTGTCAACCATTTTCAGAACTTCGGCTATACGCTGCATGCGGGACGCGTACCCCGTTATTATCAGGGACTTCATCACAGGTATATCCTGCACACTTATACCGAGCTTCATGCTGTCGAGCATTACGATCGCCGTCTTTGTATCGATGTATTCCAGGTCGAATGTCTGTGTTACGACGATATTACCGGTTTGGACCTCTTCGCCGGAAATCATTATTTCCGGATCGATCTCTGAAATTTTAGCTTTGGGAACGATCGTAACAAACTTACCTCGACGGGTCATTACAAAACCCTTGAACTGAAGTACGTTTTCCAAAAGGGCGTAAAGCTGGCCGACCTGAACCTTTCCGTCGTTGATGAAAAGTGTGACCTCGCCGGAGATCTCCTTTGGGTCGTACATGTAGTTAAGGCCAAGCTGTTCGCCGACAAGCTTCAAAAGGTCGATGACAAATACCTTCGTGGGCAGATTTATAGTCGTTTCCAGTTCTGCCTCAGGTAAGCCGCTGCCGACTTCCGAACGGGATGTTTTTTCGCTACCTGCTTCTTTCACAGGCTCACTGGTCCTGCTTACTATAGGTTCCCTCGGTTTGGCCGACGTTGCAGCCGTTGATGGTTTGGCCGGTGTTGCAGCTGTTGATGGTTTGGCCGCCACCTCGGCGCCCGCACTATCGCTTGTCATTGTTCCTAACATCGCGAGAATTTCAGCCATAGACGGTTCGTCTGTCTTAACGTCATTATTGGCTACCGTTACGCCGGCAGGCATTGTTCGTGGTTCAGCTTCTATTGCCGTTCGTTCAGGTGTCTCGGCGACAACGACCTGCTCTGCGATCACAGCAGGTTCGGTACCAACTTTTTCGACGGGTTTTTCGGTTACGGTTATAGCTTCAACTTCCTTCTCTACGGTCGTTAAAGCCTCCAGAAGTTCTGCGTTAATGAAATTGGTCTCTTCGGTTATACCCGTCTCGTTCTCACTTAGCGTCGCTAACTCCATCAGCGTTTTCTGTATGTCCATATTAGATTTTACAGCGTCTGGTAATTTGCCTGCATCAACCTTGCTGCTGTACATGTCTTCAAGTACCGCAACGACCGGAGGAGCATATCCATTAGGTACCAGGGCTATGAGATCTGAGCCTTGAACATCAATTATTGCTCTGGGAGTGTCGATGCCTGTGGGAGGATTTCTGAAAGTTCCGATCGCGATCCCTTCGATCATTGCCTCGATGTCAGAGGTCTTTTCCATCGTTGCAGGCACACTGTCGACCTTTAACCGGATTAACTCGAACTTTGTTTTGCTGTCTATTAGCGATATCAGCGAAGAAGCTTTTATTCGATCCAGATCGTTGTCGGTCGTTATGATCAGCGCGTTCATGCTTCCAAGCCTGTTAATGTCCGTACCGATACCGAGGTTCAGGAAGTATTCCTTTGCCGTGTTTGCTTCGATGTACCTTAACTGTTTAACAATGCTTCGCTGGACGCGGGGTTGAGCGATCTCTTCGTCTGCATGCAAAAAAGTCGTTATACACGACAGAGCCATGACGACGCTTAACAATAATATAAGAAATCGTTTCCGGTTTTGCGGATGCCGCAAATGTTCTGAATACATATCTTGCTCCATATAGACGTACTAACTGTCCGTATTTACGCGATTGTCAAAGTCGCTCACTGGAATACATACCGTCCATACCGCTATGAACGTGTCCTGTTAAGCATTGTGACAAAAGCAATTTATTTCCATTCACTTCAGTTCTATTTGCCAAAACCGGTTTTCCTCCTGCTTGTTTGCAGGACAGGATCCGGCTGATACCATCGCATACCGCTGTTTTATTTGTTCTTTTCATTAGATTTTTTGTCCGCACTCTTCTCAGCTCTCTCGATTTCCGCGGTACTCTCTTCGAGGAATTTCAGAATTTCAGCCATTGTCGCCAGAGCCTCCGCCTGTTCCTTGTCAGTAGGACCGGCTTCGACTTCTTGGATCATCTCTTTCATTTTAGTCTTGCTGTCCTTCTGCATTGCCGCCTGTTCCTCAGCAGAGGGCCTTTCAGGCAGCTTACGTTCTCGATAGGCCGAAGTACGCAACGGACGGTATGAAGCATCCACATCCGGCGAGGACTTCTCAATATGTTCGACTGCAGCTGCGCTTTCTCTGTTATCGGAAACTTTTGCTGTCGGCACCTTAAGCAGCGAACTGGTCGGCTCTTTTGGAACTTCCAGAACGCTGTGTTCTCTTGTTCCCTGGTAAAGAACAATACTGCCGTCATTGATCCGGTTTACAGTGAGGTGTTCGATGCTGTCACCCTCACGTACCCACTTATGCCCCTTGGCCGACAGATCCATAAGTGCAAGCGATTTCTCCGGATGATCGGTATACTGACAAGTGGCAAGCAGATTGAATCGTACATTAACCGGTGTCGATGGGGGTGCGATAGTTGGTTTCACCGGTTTTTTGGCTTGGGACTTTTCAGCACGCTCAATTTTTTCTGCTGATGGTGGCGGGGGCGGCGGGTCGATCCTCAACGCCAGAATATGAGCCTGTTCAACAAGCGGGGATATCTGTATTTCGGCTTCAGGCATTGCGTCAATTAAATCCCGGAAAGCTTCAATTGTGCTCTTTTTACTCAGAAATTCTCCGCGCTGACGTCCCGCATCGTTGCCGAACACCATGAAATACCCCACGGTGGCAACCGTCACAGCAGCCAATAACACTACTAGAACCGAAACCGCTTTTACGAGCTTAAGCATTGTTTACCCCAGACCCTTATTGGTCCGCACGTCTAGAATAGATAAATCCACCATTCATATCGGAATCTACGAGTGGAGCCTTAACCTACAGAACTGACAATTTGCCATACTTATTTGACAGGCGAGTTCTGTTTTGGTTCCTTCCAGTGAACTATTTTTCCCCAATATCCCCCAATATCGCCCTGATAATCCGGGCTGTGCTCAGATGTATGGCATTCTATACATGAAACCGAAGCAATTGGTTCGGTTTTTTTAGTGCTGATATCGCCATTTAGTGCATCTTCGATATGTTGCGATCTCGGCCCGTGACAGGTTTCACAGCCGACATTGCGAAGCCCTTTAGGGCTGTTTTCATTGTGAAAACCGCTCTCGTATCCAAGCCCGACAACATGGCAGGAAATGCATTCCGGGTCGTATTGTGCGTCTATATCGACGAGCGTCTGGTATGCGTGAGCGTGTTTCAGCTTTGACCATTCCGTGTAATTATAATCGTGGCAAAGCTGACATTTATCGGACCCGGCATATTTCAAATCACCCGGCAAGCTGACCTTGTGGACTTTTGCCAGGTAGTTGTCATCCTTAAGGATTTGTTGATAAGTACCGTATAGCTGCGCCAGTGCGTCATCCTCACTCAGAGATTCATCGATGGCGATCTTTTCATAGCTAAGCTTCGGTTTCCCCTCCGACAATTTTACGTTCAATTTGCCGACATACTTGCCAAGCCGACCGGCCGAAATTACAAGAGGCTTATCCCCGTTTTGCTTGACGATCTCCGGCTCATCGCTGCCGAACGGGCAGACAACTACATCAACAAATCCGCCTGACTGAGCGATCGATTCCAGCACATTTTCCCCGCAGCTGTCAACAAGCAATATGTTCACACCAGTAGTTTCCGCTTCCGATAAAAACAGTTTTTCCAGCTCGCCCGATGCAATCTCATCTGATATTATAGAAGCGACCGTAACTTGCAAAACGTTTCCATCGGCCCTAAATGTTTTGGTATAAGTAGGTTTTACCTGACCCGTGTCATCGGAACCGCTGATTACCGCAAACGGCATATTTTCAAGACCAAAACGATTTCTGGCGATCTCAACATCCCTCGCATTGAAATTGACCGCATCGTAATCAAGCATAGACAGCGCCTGGATTATGATATCATATTTCAAAAGGTCCTGCTCGCTCTCGCCTTTTATCAAATTTCCCGTATCCAGCACAAGCCGTCTCTTACTATCGACGCTGTCCAGCACTGTTTTCCGCTTTTCGAATCCGCCAAGCTGATCGGCAGTACATCCGCAGGGCTTCAGCTGTCCCAGCGTTTCACCGGTAAGGAAAATTACAACCTCCCCGGCACTGTCGGCTTGTTGAGATACTGGTGCACTGTCCACCTGTCCCTTGTCGCTGGGCATTTGATCGGGCGTATTTGATTTGCTGGAATTGTCAATGCATCCGATACAGATGCAAACCACGCAAACCACGAGGATAGAACGTATCATAGTCATACGATCGGCCAGAATAGGTCTCATTTATTGTTGCGAACTTGTTCTCTCTTGGGATATATCGCGCAGTCTACCCTTAACACATCCCCGGTTTTGAGCTTTATTTCAAGTGTATCTTTTAAAAATCGTTGCCCGTATTCTTCGATCGTTGGCACTTTTATCTCAATATTCATCCGTACACTGTTGCCGTCTTCTTTCTGCGAAACAACCCTGAGCATATCTTTTTGCGATTTTACAGACTCGATCTCGACCTTCTCTCCGTAGTTACTTTTGATAAACAGACCCCTTTGGCTAACCGTCCCGCGTTCGGCGTCCATTACAAGAAATTTTGAAGGACTTGTCGCCCACAGAGGTTTGATGGAGTAGCTTATCTTCACCGACTTGGCTTTAGGATGCGAAAGAGTTATATTTATGACGCCTCCAAGTATTTTGCCGGTGAACTTTGTAAGATCGACCTTTGGATGGATCACGAATTCTTCGGCTTCGATATTAGGATCGAAACTAGCCCGTATACCATTTCTTGTCGATGAAAAGCCGAGGATCTTGAATGCCTGCCCATCGTTACTTTTCAGTTTGATCGGCCCTAACCCACCGTTTTCGGCTCTTAGTGAAAGATTAAATTTTTCAGGGGATTTACTCACCGCTGTCTCTATAAAAGCTTTGATCCGGCAAGCAAAAGCCGGTTTTCCGATCGCATTGCTGTAAATAGTAATATTCTTTACTACCGAACCAGGGTCAGGATCCGCTGTGTACGTTATGTCAAACGAACCCATTTCGCCGGGCTCGTAGGTCTTTTTCATCTTTGCTTGATTTATCACGGCACAGCCGCAGGAGCTTTTAATATTTTTTATCTGAAGAGTTCCCGTGCCGCTATTCGTGAATTTAAATTTTCCCCTGACCTTATCCTTCGGGCTTAGCTTACCAAAGTCGATCACCGGGTTTTCAACTTTGATCATGGCTTTGCCTTGACCTGCCGTTTGTTTTGAAGTTTTTTCAGTTTTGCTAACTTCAACACCCGATTTTATGCGTCCATCTTCTGCCTTATCAGCGGTAACAACCCGTGAACGCTCCTCACCTTCCTGACAACCGGCCAGAACACAAACAGTCAATATTGCGGTCAATAAAAGGGTAATTTTTCCAAATTCTCTCATTTTTTTCCTCATATCACTGTAATTATGAATAATCTTAGCACCCATTTTGCCGATATTAGTAGTCTAGCAGGTGTTCTGATGACTATCAATAACCTTTTCGGCTTAAAACGGTTATGTCTTTAGGGTAGCTCTAATAATTGCTTTTGAGCGGCAAAATGAATTTTTAGAGGTTCCCTTTACAGTACATTGGTTTATAGTTAGAATTTACTAACCTTAAGAGTATAATCGTTTTACGTATTTTTATTTTGATTTAGGCGATACTTGCCTGGGAGCCTACCATGGCCGACGATAGAACCGTTGAACTGTCCGTTATTGTTCCGGCATATAACGAACAGGAAAGTCTCGAAAATCTTTATGATGAGCTTAACGAGACACTTTCAAACAAGTTTGACTATGAGATCATATTCATTGACGACGGAAGCTCTGATAATACATTCAACGTTCTTACGCAAATACGCAAGAATGACCCAAAGGTTCGTGTAATAAGATTCCGCAAGAATTTTGGGCAGACCGCCGCTCTGGCAGCAGGTTTTGAGCACTGTCGAGGTTCGATCGTTATACCACTCGATGCCGACGGGCAGAATGACCCGGCAGATATCCCCAGGCTGATAAAAAAACTCAACGAAGGTTACGATATAGTAAGCGGCTGGCGGAGAAAAAGGCACGACAATGTAGTAACAAGAAAACTCCCTTCAAGGGTCGCAAACTGGATCATCGCCAGGATCACAGGTGTTAAGCTTCACGATTTCGGATGCACTCTAAAAGCATATCGATGGGAATCGATCAGGGAGATCAAGCTTTACGGTGAGATGCACAGATTTATACCGGCACTGGCAAGTTGGGGGGGAGAAAATGTCGCCGAGATGGTCGTAAACCACAGGCCAAGGACTACAGGGGCAACAAAATACGGACTCAACAGAACTTTCAAGGTTATTTTAGATCTCATGACCATCAAATTTCTGGCATCTTTTTCTACAAAACCAATTTATGTCTTTGGGGGCCTTGGCGTCCTGAGTATTCTTGGGGCTTTTGTTTCCGGCATAATGGTTCTCTATCATAAGTTTGTTGTAGGTTTGTCAATGAACCGCAATCCGCTCTTGTTCTTGACGGGATTGCTGGTTATCGCCTCGATTCAGTTTATACTCATGGGCTTACTTGCCGAATTGCTCGTAAGAACCTACCACGAGTCTCAGGGAAGGCAGATATATGTGATCGACAGGATACTCCAGGCAGGCGACGAAGAAGACGACGAAGAAGACAACGCCTGACAGCGTATCGAACGTAGTTTTGCGAACCGATAGTTTATCTTGTCGTAAGCATATCGTAAAATGAATTTTTAGAGGTTTCCATAATACCCGCGGAATTGTGATATATGGCCAAAAGAAAAAGACGTTCGCCCCAGCAGGACCGCCAAAGACCGGCAAAGACACGATCTGCATCCAGCCAGGCCGATTTGACAAAATACAAAAAAATTGCACTTGCCATAACAGTGATCGCACTTGCCCTTATCCCTTTTGCTATGGGTAAGTACATAGAATTCAACACGCCCGGCCCCTTCGACAGCGGCGCTTACGTCTATTCAGCAAGACACATCTTCGAAGGTGCAAAATTTGGTATAGATGAAAAACCATCAGCTCATCCGGGAACGCTTCTGGTGAATTTCATCGGTGTCGCGATTTTCGGCTACAGCGAAACAGGCCCTGTAATTATTCAGATGCTTTTGCAGATTACGGCGATCTTGCTGATGTTCTTTGCGATGAGAAAACTTTTTGGATCCCTTGCCGCCTCGGTCGGGGTCATCATAGCCTCACTTTTTCTCTCGGCTCCGCTGATCGCAAAATTCGGAAATGTTAAAGAACAGTACATGATCGCTTTTATGGTGATCGCCGCAAGCTGCTTTGTTATGAGAATGGTCGGCGGCAGGGCGTTCTGGGCAATTCTCACAGGTGCAGCAGCGATAAACATCTACTATTTCAAACCGACCGGTGCTTCCGTCATCGTTGCGATCGCTCTTTGCCTGGTCGCCAAAGGCATTTTCAGAACACGTCCATGGAGAACAATTCGCAACGACGCAATATTGATCATCGCAGGAGCCCTGATAGGGATCGCACCGCTGATTTCGTTTTATATATGGCAAGACAGCATCGCATGGTTCCGCAACACACTGCCATGCAGCCTGCTTGCCATGTCTGTTAAGCTCCTTATATTTTTCTCTGTGATCTACTTTGTAATACGTCTCTGCAAAAACTTCCAGATCAAATCGATGTTTCATGAACTCCTCCACGTCCGCCGCCGCATATGGATACCCGGCGTTTCACTGATCGCCGTCGTTTTCATTTCCTGCATGGTATACTTCCACAGTTTCATCGTTAGCGGCGTCGAAATTGACAGCAAGGACGTAAAAGCACATCAGCAGATCATCGAAGAGCAGGGTTACATGGCATGGTACAAGGGCCTTGAAAAGGATAACCTAAAGACCGGCGGCGAACTCGCCTATTACCTCAAAAGCGTTCCATTCGTCAAATACCCCTTGAAATTTGTCCGTTATCCACTGGGAATACTCGAAAGAGGATACGACACCGTAAGCGATGTTGTCAGCAGGGCGTTAGACGATTCCGGTTATACAGGCGCAAGCCGGCAGCAGCTTGGCTTTAAGGAACAAAGCAAAAAAGTATTCCGTTTCTACCTGCTTCTGATATTGCCTATCTCTATCGCACTGGCTTCTGTCATCGCAGCCGCCGCAAGAGGTGTCCTGCGAACGGCAGGTAAACTAAAAGCAGCAGCTGCCCCGGATCAGATTGTTATTCTTTTCATAGTATGGTGGCTTCTCGACATGACATTCCTCTGGATAAGCCCGCGGTCATACGAGCAGTACTACCTCCCACTGACCGCATCGGCTGCCATGCTTTCGGGCTATATCTGTTTTCTATATGCTCGCTCACTCGCTGCCTCGGCTAACAAAACGCCATGGCGAGTCGCCGGCGCAGTTGCCGTTGTCGCCATGTCCATCATGACAGTTCATATTTTCGCCGGCGTGTCCAAAAGTCCCCACTTAGGTACACCCTACATAAGAAAGGGTATCCCCTATAAAACGTTTGGGTTCAAACAGTCGCTCGATCGCGTTGCCG
>DAOVIC010000073.1 GCA_030671565.1 Anaerohalosphaeraceae bacterium | reverse complement strand
GTTTGCTATTTCGTGCCTTTGCTTCCCGCGGATATCTTCTCACGCAGGATCGTGCCCATCAGTGCGTCTGTCATGCCGTCTTTGCCGGATCCGCCTACCATTACTTCAGGCGTTATCTGAATATTATTTTCGGCGACAAGCTTCATGACCTCTATCAGGGCGGCGTTTTCCTGTCCGATCGCCTCGACGATCAATTTGTAAGCGTCGGCTTTGGCCTGAGCGACGATCTTGATCTGTTCTGCTTCTGCCTCGGCCTGGATAAGTATTTGTTTCTTCTCTTCGTCTGCGATCTTAACCGCGTACGCAGCCGTTGCAAGGCGTATTTCTTCTTCGGCTTCCTGCGTGGTTTTTTTAAGGTCCTTTTCAATTTCGGCAGCCTGTTGCTGCACCTCAAATGTTGCCTGCTCCTGCAATGCTATTTCGCGGTCCGTTTGCGTCTTGAGCAATGCACCAAGGCTCTCCTCGTCGCCAACGTTACCGATGCTTATTTCCAGCACGGTGATGCCGTACTTGGCAAGTTCTTCTTTAAGCATTGACGCACTTTGTTTTTCCTGTACGGATCGCAGCTGGATATAGTCGAGAGCCTTTACTTTTTCCGCGTTGTTTCTGAAAATCGCACGTACTTTTGGTGTTACGAGTTTGTCGAGTACCATCTCGTCGCTGCCGATCTCAGCAACGACCTTCGGTGCATTTTCACCCTCTATCCTGTAGATGAGCCGAACATCTACAGGGAACGAAAAACCGTCCAGAGTTTTAACGTCGATCGGCTTAAGTGGTTGTGACCCGCCCCGTTCCCCAAGTTCTATATCAGCGGTATAACTTACCTTAACCTGCCGCGTATCTATCATAGTAATATCGTAAGCATCTGTGTTGGCGTAATACTGATCCGCTGTCCAGGGCTTGTCCCAGATACCCCGCTGACCTACCTCGACAAGTTGCTTTCCCGTTACTATCTTTTCGCCGACATTACTTTTAATAACCGCTACCATACCGGTTTTGACGTCCACGATCGGTACCTGTCTGATATCGAACAACTCTGTGTTGATCCTGTAATTACCCGGTTTTAAGACAGAAAGCTGCGGTCCCTTATAACCATTGCCTTCTGTGAGAAAATACTCTGCGTCTCCTGCCATTTTATCGGGATCTTCCCATTCGGGGGCGTAGATAGTATCGGGCGGGAGGCTTCGTCCGTCCTTTGCAGTTAGCAGCCCGACATGGCCGTCCTTTATTTCGGTCCACTTGACCTGTTTAACGTTATATATCCATTTCCATTTGACGTGCCAGCCCGGCGGAAGCACTTGTGCCTGTATTCCGTTTTCGCCGTCTACAGCGAGAACACGCCCTTCAGGCAGATCGCCGCCTAAAAGTTTCCTCTCGACGATACCGACCTCGTCACCGCCTATCGAAACGATGGATGTCAGTACCAGCATCAAAAAGATTCCCAGTATGACAAACGTGATCACCGATCCTATAGTCAATGATGTCAATTTATTCACCGCTTTGTATTCGTAGTTACCTTCCATGACTTGCCCTTTCTATTTTTTATGAAGTGTTTACATAAGCATAGACTCAAGTTACATGGAAATATTCAATCTGGCAACTGACTTTTCAGATTTTCTCGATTTTAGGCCTTTATGCGCATAACAAGGGGCGTTGTCCGGCAAAAAAACGCTATTGCCGAGTCAACGCCCCAGTTTTATGTTGCGTCAGTACGCCTGACGCTGAACCGTTATTGCAGTTTAATATTTAAATCTTCTCGTGATCAGACCGCCAAGCGCCAAGAGTACCAGTGTCATCGGTTCCGGCACCGGCTCGTACGTATCTTCCGGGTATACTTTGTTTTTGCCGACTTTGTTCGGTGAAGCATGTACAATAGGAATATCCAGCCGACCAAACTCATTACAGCCGAAAATATCACCGTCTATCTTGACTTCGTAAACAACCTCGAATATCCATTCGCTTTGTGTGGCATTTGCCACGTTGTAATTCGAATCGGCTTCGGGTGAATTTTCCGTAAGGACAAGGTCAAGCATGTTAAAGTTGTAGTCCATCGATGTTGCGAAGGCTTTTACGCATCCCAGATTTCCAGAGGTGCCTTTGCCCTTCTTTTTTCCTTTTTTGTCTTCCTCTATGCTTACGATCTCCGAGGAGTAGCCGTCTTTATTCTCAGAAAAATAATCGATCTCAAAATGCAGTACTGATTCGCCATTATTATTGAGCAAACTAAACTCGGCGCCGTCACTTTCGATAATGTCTTCGAAGTTGTGATGTTTTCCGCTTGCCGCGTCATCGCCCCATCCTATGGAGTTGTCTCCGTAGCTGTTGTCCACCAGCGTAACGGGCAATCTCAAAGCCGCGTAGATGTCACGATTTTCCTGGTCCTGATAAAGCCAAAGCTGCCCCTGGTCACTGGCGTAACCTGCACGCTCGACCAGGAGATCCAGGTATGTACCTGAAGTGTAACCTTCCGAAGGATCGAATCTGCCGTCAATGACAGGCGCGGCATAAGCATATCCTGCGCAAAGTATAGACAAGAATATCGCTATTATGATCTTTTTCATTTTTGGTGTCCCGACTGATACCGCAAAGTTTTTGGCAAGGTGTTTTCTTGCCCCCCGGTTTCCGCCTTACGTCAAGCTTTTTTAGCGGTTGAAAAGAACCCCCCATGAAAAATGGTTCTTTTGCACAACCCCTAATATACCAAAATAGTGAAATTTAAACAAATTTGTCCGGCTTGAATTGCCATTAAAACCCATTTTTTCGCATAAATTCGGCATATTTGGGGAATTTATGGGACAGTATCCATAACTTTTTTCGGTCAAAAAATGCCGCCGAATCCTTTTAATCATTGCTTAAAAGGGGGGATACGCCTGAAAAAGTAATACCCTGGGATTGAAAAAGAGGTTTTGCCCGTTTACAATATTGCCGATATCACAATGATCAAAGGAGATTTCGATGGTATCAAGAATCATAGATTTTGTGACGCGGGACATCTGGCGAATTCGTCTTAAGAACTATTCGCCGGCGCAGTCCTTCCTCATCAAACAGCTTAGGGTCATAATTCTCGCCATCCGCGGATACGCAGAAGACAAGTGCAAGTTCCGCGCGTCCGCTCTTACGTTCTTTTCGATCCTCAGTGTAGTTCCCGTCGTCGCGATGTTTTTCGGTATCGCCAAGGGTTTCGGCCAGTTGGAAAAAGTCAAGGCCCAGATACTGGAAAGATTTGCCGGGCAGGAGCAGGTAGGAGAATATATCGTTCAGTTTGCCAACTCTCTGCTGGAAAATACAAAGGGCGGTGCCGTTGCAGGTATTGCTATCGTGTTTCTCTTCTGGACGATCATCAAGGTGCTCGGTAATATCGAAAACTCTTTCAACGATATATGGGGCGTGAAAAAATCGCGTCATTTCGGTCGCAAGTTCAGTGACTATCTTTCTATGATGCTTGTCTGTCCTGTCCTGCTTGTCGTTTCCAGTTCGCTGACCGTTGCCATAAGCAGTCAGATAAAGGAAATACCGTTCGTCCAGGCGATAGGTCCCGTTGTTGCGGTACTGTTATGGATACTGCCGTATTGTACGCTTTGGATCGTTTTCAGCTTTGTCTTTATATTCATGCCCAATACGAAGGTTCGTTTCAGTTCGGGCGTGCTCGCCGGTGTCGTCACCGGTACCACGTTCCAATTCGTTCAGTGGGGTTTCTTCGGTTTCATCATAACCCTGACAAGCCATAACAAAGTCTATGGAAGTTTCGCGTCGCTGCCTTTGTTTTTTATCTGGTTTCAGATAAGCTGGCTTATTGTACTGTTCGGTGCAGAGCTCGCCTTTGCCCACCAGAACGTCGACACCTACGAATTCGAGCAGGACTGTCTCAGCGTCAGTTACTCTTACAAACGCCTTCTTACGCTGCTCATCGTCCAGAAGGTAGTAAAGAATTTCTGTCAGGCGAAAGAGCCTCTCAATGCTTCGGACATATCGCGTACTCTCGAAATACCGATCCGGCTTGTTCGTCAGATACTGTTCGAACTTGTCGAAGCAGGTGTCCTCTCCGAGATTAAAACCCATGAAAAGGGCGACGTGCTGTACTACCACCCGGCACGTGATGCCGAGGTGATTTCTGTAAAATTCGTTATCGACGCACTCGAAGGCAAGGGCAACACCGTCATACCCGTGATCAAGTCGCCCGAGCTTAAAACGCTTTCCGGATGTATTGCCGGGATCGACGAGTCGATACAGAACAGTTCGGCAAACGTGCTGTTAAAGAATATTTGATCGACGTACAGTACGAGCTGTTGCAATATCGGCGGGGGCTGATTATAATATCATTTCAAGTCTAACATTTAAGTTTCAGGATGTATCCTATGATATACAATGAATATGGCAGAACCGGTTTAAAAGTAAGTGCTGTCGGTTTTGGCGGTATGCGGTTTGACCAGAAGAAGTCGCACGAAGAAAACGCCCGGATCCTGCTGTATGCCCGCGATAAGGGTATTAACTATTTCGATACCGCTCCGGAATACTGCAACGATACGAGCGAGGATATTTTTGGCATCGCGATAACGCAGATGTCATCTTTTCGCGATAAGTTCTGTGTGTCCACCAAGGGCATGCCTACTAAGTTTGATACCGCCAAAAAAGCGGTGGAGGCAGTGAAAAATTCGCTCAAACGGCTCAAGACCGACTACCTTGATTTTTATCACGTCTGGTGTATTCGCACGATTGACCAGTATCGCCAGGCCATGAAACCCGGCGGTCAATACGAAGGTCTTATGAAATTGAAAGAGCAGGGCCTTATCCGCAACATCGCGGTTTCAACGCACCTGCCCGGCAATGATGTCGCAACTATCATCGATGACGGCAATTTCGAAGGGGTTCTGCTCGGTGTAAACGTGCTCAACTTTATGTATCGCTGGAAGGGCGTACAAGCCGCACACGATGCAGGCTACGGCGTTGTCGCGATGAACCCTCTATCCGGCGGGATGATCCCCAGGTTTGAAGATGAGCTTGGCTTTATCGCATCCGAAGGCGAAACGCCCACCGAAGCGGCGATCCGGTTTTGCGTTGCAAGCCCTGAGATAACAGTTGCACTTGTCGGTTTTACAACCAAAGAGCACATCGACACCGCCTGCAGGATCGCCGACAGCTGCAAGCCCTTCACACCCCAGGATCTCGACCGCATAAAAGCCAACGTCTCCGAAAACATGGACCGCATCTGCACCGGCTGCGGCTATTGCATGGGCACCTGTCCGAAGAATATCCCCGTCGCAAACTACATGCAGTTCTATAATAAAAAAGCGATGTTCCACAAGACCGACGAGGAGATGATAACAGAACTCGGCTTCGAGCATGATTGGGGCATGCTTGTAGATAGAAAGGCAAACGCAGGCGATTGTACAGAATGCGGCCAATGCGAGCAGGCATGCACACAGCACATAGACATAATAAACCGTCTCCGCCAAGTGGCAGAATGGGAAAGCAAACTCGAAGCAAAAAAGTAAGTTGATTTCACCGTTTCACATTGTGTCATCGCAATGTGCTATGGAATTTTGCCAGTATAAATGTCATCACATACAAAACCAGCACCGCGGTAAATGCCCAGAATGTATAGGTCTGTGCGGTGTTTGGCGATATTCGAATGTCCGACCGCATTGCTATTCCGTGCACCGTGGCGAGGGCAGCTATTGCAAAACCCAGCCGATGAATCTTTAGCCACCTCTTGTAATCCAGCCGAAGAAACTTTCTCCCTGCACTTGTCACTATCACCGCGACAAGCATACCCAGCGTCGCCATTCCAAGCATCTCTCGCCACAATTGCCAACGAAGCGCTCCAAGCACGTAAACCCCCGACCCATACAAAAGCAGCGGATGCAAACACGCAAGCACCCCGGCGATACACCCAGCCGCCTTATGCCATGCCAAAAGAAATCTCCGGCCTGCGATACGAGCAAAAACATTTATCCGTGCGGCAATTAAAAACTGCAGCAGAACCATCATCGCCGCCGTCAATCCTGCGCATTTTCCCGCTGTAGAAATTACTGACGCACTCTTACCGGCAATATATGTACTCACCGGACCAGCCGATACCGACAACACCACGACCACATACGCCGCGCCCAGCACGCACCTTCCCAAAACACCGCCTTTAGCTGTCTTGGCTGAACCCATGTTTTACTTACCCTGATTTTCCCAGAATTGCAGAATATGATGGGCGATGGGAACTTTTGCGAACAATATCAAAATATAGGCAAGCGTCGTTTCCAGCATCAGGTTAGAGATCGTAAGCGGCATACCCGCCTCCCAGTGCGTCGCAGAATGATAAACCATCGAAACCGTCCCCACCGATACGAACAGCAGATTCAGCATCACCGCCCAAAGAATCGTCCGCTTGCAGTTAAGCATAAACGGAAGCACAAACACCGAAACCAATCCGAGCAAAAAAGGCAGCATCCCATCAAGCACGATCTCGAACGGGTCGAACCTAAACGGCGGATGACTTCGAAGATGCATCAAAAGCCCACCGAGAGAGATCAGAAAAAATGCAGTGATAGAACAACGCACACCTTTACGAATCATTTCTAAACTCCTTCAAATCGAAAATGTCTCAACATGTTTCAAGCCAGCCAGCCGATATGACCGGTTGCGGTCCTCTGGCAGACATATCGACCGTTTGAACCGGGCAAAAAACATGAAATAATGAAAAATCGCTTCAAATACCCCGTTTTCATGACGGATTATACCGGAAAATCCACAAAAACGTTAAAAAGATCACATGCCAAAAAAAATAGGGTTCCCCGCATTATTAGTCCGATAAAAACTGCCTCCAAGCGTCATATTCGCCCAAAATCCGAAATTCCCATGCCTTACTCTGACCTATTCCCTTGACGTTTTGCGGTGAAACGTTACAATAGTGATAGTACACCGAGATGAAAAGATAGAGGGTGATATGATAAGAAGGGTCTCTTGCAGGGTTATAAGTTCGGTTTCTGCCAGGCCGGCGTCTGGTAAAGCCTCAGATACCGCGCCGAAACCGCCGCGATCGCGGCACCTTTCCACAACCGCACCTGACCCGATGCTCTCGCGAATAAATGCCGGGCAATACCCTACAGGCCTCTATCTTGATATTCTAGCGTAAATCGTTCATCAAAAAGACCCGGCGGGGCTTAACTATAACAGTCTAAGCTCTTCTCCTCTCTCTCCTGCCGGTATCTTTTTGTACCCATAAACTGGAAACCTGCCCTCTTCCAAAAAAAACCAATTTATGATATAAACGGTTAACGAAAGAACTACGATACAGCGAAATCAGTACTAAGGTGTTCTGGATAGGCAAGCCTGGCTTGGAAGATAAGTTTTGGTGATGATTTTGCATTTTAATTTTTGACTTTTAAAACGGATAAGGACTGTATGACGGACCCGCAAATTAAAATACCCGACAACGTTGAGACGATTAAGCTTGGCGAAAAGACCATCTACCTCGTTGGAACCGCACACGTCTCGAAAGAAAGCGTCGACGACGTCCGCGCAACGGTTGCCGCCACCGAACCCGATGCCATTTGTGTCGAACTCTGCCAGGGAAGATACAACTCGATGGTTCAGCGAGACAACTGGAAAAAGATGAACCTCTTCAAGGTGATCAAGGAACGCAAAACCCTATTCCTCCTTATCCAACTGATCATGACGGCGTTCTACAAAAGGCTTGGAAAAAAACTCGGCGTCGAACCAGGCGCAGAAATGCTCGAAGGTATAAAACTGGCAGAATCCACAGGCGCACAACTTGTTTTGGCAGACCGTGATATCGAGATCACTCTAAAACGCGTATGGGGTTACCTGTCATTATTCACAAAGATGAATCTTTTGGCCCACTTGATACTTTCAATTTTCAGTTCGGAAGAGATCGACGCCGAGACCATAGAAAAGATGAAGGTAAGCGACCAGCTGGAAACCGTCATGGAGGAATTTTCAGGATCGTTCCCCGAAATCAAAACACGTCTTATAGCAGAGCGTGACGTTTATCTTGCGCAGAAGATCCGCTCGGCACCGGGAAATACGATCGTCGCCGTCGTAGGAGCTGCCCACGTACCGGGCATAAAGTTGCATATCGACCATGAGGAACCTCTCGACGAGATCATGCAGCTTCCGCCAAGATCGATCATTCCAAAACTCATAAAGTGGGCCATCCCGCTGACAATTTTGTTTCTTCTCTATCTTGGCTTCAGCAGACACGGTATCGAACATTCCGCCGGCGATCTGGCGATCTGGATTTTCGTAAACGGCTCGCTAAGCGCTCTCGGCGCTGCGATAGCGTTCGGACATCCGCTGACAATCCTCGTTTCGTTTGCTGCCGCACCCATTACCAGCGGAAACCCATGGGTCGCTTCTGGTTTCGTTTCGGGACTGGTACAGACATGGATCAAAAAACCCACCGTAGAAGACTTTGAAGACCTGCCAAATGCGATCTCAACGGCAAAGGGATTCTGGAAAAACTCCGTAACAAGGATCCTGCTCGTGGTACTGATGGCAAGCCTCGGAAGCATGGTCGGAACCTTCATAGCAGTAGGATGGATAGGCGCAAGGGCGATATAACCCCCTTTTCTACGGTTTTTTTACACATGATCGCAGACTTTTTTGTGGATTAAAACCGCCG
>DAOVIC010000161.1 GCA_030671565.1 Anaerohalosphaeraceae bacterium | reverse complement strand
CGTGAAACAAATACAATGCCCCAGTGGGCTGGAAGCTGCTGGTATTACCTAAGATACACCGACCCTCAGAATACAGACAAGGCTTTCGATCCCGAAAATGAAGAATACTGGCTTCCGGTAGATGTCTATATCGGCGGAGCCGAACATGCCGTACTCCACCTGTTGTATTCACGTTTCTGGCACATGCTGCTTAATGACCTCGGTTACGTCAAGGCGCCTGAGCCTTTCACAAAACTTATCAACCAGGGAATGATACTCGGCGCCGACGGACAGAAGATGAGCAAGTCCCGCGGAAACGTGGTTAACCCCGACCTTGTCATCGAGGGCTTCGGAGCAGATTCGATGCGTCTCTACGAGATGTTCATGGGGCCGCTGGAAGCTTCAAAGCCCTGGAATATGTCGGGCGTTGAAGGCGTCCACCGTTTCCTCGGAAAAGTATGGCGTGCGATCATCAATGATGAAACAGGTGAAGTTGTTTCAGAGATCGCAGACGTCGATCCAGACGAAGAGACAGCCAGACTCCTTCACCAGACGATTAAAAAAGTCGGAGAAGATGTCGAGCAGTTCGCTTTCAATACGGCTATCAGCCAGATGATGATTCTTATTAATCATCTGGGCAAGCTTAAGGTAAGGCCCAGAGAGGTAGTCGAAAAACTCCTGCAGGTCCTTAGCCCATTCGCGCCGCATATGGCCGAAGAACTCTGGCAGAAACTCGGTAATGACCAGCAGCTTGCCTATTACCCATGGCCAGGCTTTAACGAAGAGCTTACCAAAGAAAAAGAACTGGAACTTGCCGTCCAGGTACTCGGCAAGATCAAGGACCGAATCGTCGTCGGTGCCGATGCCACTGAAGATGAGATCACAGAAAAGGCCCTGGCATCGGAAAAGGTAAAGGACGCAATAGGTGACAAGCAGGTCAGGAAAGTTATCGTTATCAAATCCCGGCTTGTAAACATAGTTATTGGATAGCCGACTTTGAAAATCGAAATCGAGACAAAGATAAAGGTTGATTCATTCGATTCTGTCTGGGACAGGCTAAAAGCTGCCGGCGGGCAACTTCAAACCAAAGTTGTCCAGCGGGACACGTTTTTTGTCGATAGTGAAAATAAGATGATACAGTCAGACAGGGGCCTGCGATTAAGGGTCCAAATTGCCGATGGCATCGAAACGGTTATTCTGACATACAAAGGACCGAGGCAGAAAACTGCCCTTAAGAGTCGTCAGGAAATAGAAGTCGAGGTGGACAGCTTCGAGTCCATGGAATGTATATTTCTCGCCCTGGGGCTTGAAAAGGGCATTTCATTTGAAAAAAAACGTGATTTATGGGAGATCGATGAATGCGAGGTTTGCCTGGACGAATTACCACTGCTGGGCAAGTTTGTAGAAGTCGAGGGTCCCAGCGAGGATAAGATACGCCTCGTTTTGCAAAAAATAGGTCTTTCGGCAGCTGATCATATTGAAATAAGTTATGCCAGGCTGATGCGAGAAAAAATTGACGAGCACAACAGGTAAGGCTATTTAAATGGATGTAAGTAATGGTTACATCGCATATATCGTAAACCCAAAATCCGGCGCTTCCAGCAGCAAGCGTCTGGTCTCTGAGTTTAAGGACTATCTCATATCACGCAATGCCGAGGTGAGGGTTTTGTTTACCGAATCCCTTGCGCATGCTCGCCAACTAGCATCTGACGCAGCGAAGGACGATGGATGTTCGTTGGTCGTTGTCTGCGGCGGCGACGGAACGGTCCGTGAAGTAATGCATGGTCTTGAAAGAAGTCAAAAGCCTCTGATCATTGCTCCATGCGGAACTGAGAATCTCCTTGCCAATGAGCTTGGTTACGATGAACGAACCAGGACACTTATCAACGCGTTTGAGGGCGATTGTATAAAAACGCTCGATCTTGGTATCGTAAACGATTATCGTTTTACTTCTATCGCCGGTATTGGATTTGACGGTGAGATTGTCAGACGTGTAAATGAAAAACGCGGCGGACACATAAATCATCTGGATTATTTCTGGCCCATATGGAGAACGTTCTGGAGCCATAAGTTTCCCTCCTTCAAAGTTTCCGTTGATGGTGAAGATGTTTTTGAAGGCCAGGGTATGGTTTTTGTCGGTAATATCTCCAGATATGCTATCGGTCTGCAGATTCTACATTACGCCGATTTCGGCGACGGTTTGCTCGACATCTGTATCTATAAATGCAATTCTCGTCCACGACTGATGAAGCATTCCCTTCTGACATTACTTAAACATCACGCAAAGCGAAGCGACGTGGTCTACCGTCAGGGCAAAAGCATACGTATCTCCTCGACCTCACGCGCAGTACCGACTGAAATTGACGGGGATCCCGGTCCATCGCTTCCGCTGAATATAGAAATAATCCCACAAGCCGTAAAAGTTTTGGTTGCCCCCCATGCCAAACCTGCCGGCATAAGAACCAGACTAAAGAGAGTAATCGGATAGGAAGATCGAAATGAATGGATTTAAAATCGGCAGCATTAACATCGGACTTGATGAAGGACTGTTCCTCATCGCAGGACCATGCGTTATAGAAAGCCTCGAAAACTGCCTGCAGATCGCAGACGAACTCGTCAAACTAGCTGAAAATACCGGCATAGACGTAATTTTCAAAGCCAGCTTCGACAAGGCCAACCGTTCAAGCGTAGAAAGTTATCGCGGCCCGGGTCTGCAAGAAGGACTTAAGATACTTGAAACCGTTCGCTCAAAGACAGGCCTTGCAATAACAACCGACGTCCACGAATCTCACCAGGCAGCCCCCGTAGGCGAAGTAGTCGATGCGATACAGATACCGGCTTTTCTCTGCCGCCAAACCGACTTGCTCGCTGCCTGCGCAAAAACCAACAAGCCCGTAACTGTTAAAAAGGGCCAGTTCGTCTCACCCGAAGAAATGACCAACGTCATCGGAAAGCTCAAAGCCTCCGGCAATGACAAGATCATGCTAATGGAAAGAGGAACCTTCTTCGGCTACAACCGCCTCGTAAACGATTTTTCCGGTATACCATATATGCAGTCACTCGGATGCCCCGTCCTCTTCGACGCCACACACAGCACCCAACAACCAGGCGGACTCGGAACCCAAAGCGGCGGTCAGCGAAAACTTGCACCAATACTGGCAAAAGCCGCAGTCGCTTCCGGTGCAAACGGTCTATTCATAGAAACACACCCCGACCCGGGAAACGCATTATGCGACGCAGCCTGCCAGATGCCTCTCGAATGGCTTGACAAGTTGATAAAGCAGTGCATGGATATTTTTCAGATAGTCCGTGCCAAATAACACGAAGACTGAAAAATAATTTATCGTAAGGCGGATTTGACATGGATGGCAAATCGAAATATCTATTTGGACCTGTTCCATCAAGGAGGCTTGGACGCAGCCTTGGCGTCGATATCGTTCCATTGAAAACCTGTACCCAGAATTGCATATACTGCCAACTGGGCCTCGACGCTGAAACAACTACCGAGCGAAAACCATACGTTCAGATCGATTCTGTCATAGCAGAGCTAGCCAAAAGGATCGAAGAAGGCCTCGATGCCGATTACATCACCTTAAGCGGTTCAGGTGAACCAACATTAAACTCTCAGATCGGCGACCTGATCAGGCAGATAAAAAAAATCACCACCATCCCCGTTGCGGTCATTACAAACGGCACCTTGCTTGATGATCCT
>DAOVIC010000140.1 GCA_030671565.1 Anaerohalosphaeraceae bacterium | reverse complement strand
TTGCTTACTTGACATAAGTTCAGCTGTGGTTTATATTTATTTACAATTGTATGATGCGTTGTTTTGTCGCCAATCATTGGTAAGATTATTTTAAGGTAATTTGGGCACACATGGCAAAAGTTAAACTTCCCGACGGCACCATTTTGGAAGCACCGGACGGGACAACCGTAAAAGGTTTTGCAGAACAGATTGGCCCGGGCCTTGCAAAAGCAGCCCTGGCTGGCAAAGTAGATGAAAAGCTTGTCGATCTTTCGACGCCTATCGCCGGCGACGTATCCCTTTCCATTATTACCGGTCGTAGCGAAGAGGCACTGGACATCCTCCGTCACAGTTGCGGACATATCATGGCCGAGGCGATTGTAAGCTTATGGCCCGATGCCAAGCTCGTATACGGCCCGACCGTTCGCGACGGTTTCTATTATGACATCGATCTCGATGAACCGATCCGTCCTGAAGATTTCGAAATGATTGAAAAGAAAATGGCCGAGATCATCAAGCAGGACAGGCCTTTCGTCAGAATTGAACGCACACGCGAAGAAGCTATCGATAGTATCGCCGGAAACGAATACAAGGAAGATAACATTGCCCGTGCCGAAGGCGATGTCCTCAGCTTTTATTCACAGAGCCAGACATTTGAAGACCTCTGTCGAGGCCCGCATGTCCCCACCACCGCAAGCATCGATCCAAAGGCTTTCAAAATTATGTCAGTTGCAGGTGCATACTGGCATGGCGATGCGACAAAAAAAATGCTTCAGCGCCTCTACGGAACCGCGTGGACAAACAAAAAGGAATTAAAACAGCACCTTCAGCTTTTAGAAGAAGCCAAAAAACGTGACCACCGTCTTCTGGGCAAACAGTTGGACCTTTTCAGCTTTCACAAAGAAGGCCCAGGATTTGCATTTCTCCACCCAAAAGGCATGATCATCTGGAATGCCGTCATAGATTTCTGGCGCAATGTCCACGATCGATACGGTTACAGCGAGATTAAAACCCCGATAATTCTCGACGAAAGTCTCTGGCACAAAAGCGGTCACTGGGAAAACTACAAGGAAAACATGTACTTTACAACGGTCGACGATGTCAATTACGCCATCAAACCGATGAACTGTCCCGGCGGCCTTTTAGTCTACAAAGCCAGAAAGCATTCATACCGTGAGTTTCCAATAAGAATGGCAGAACTCGGCCTCGTCCACCGCTATGAATCAAGCGGCCAACTCCACGGTCTCGTCCGCGTAAGGCAATTCACACAGGACGATGCACATATTTTTTGTATGCCCGACCAGATCGAAAGTGAGATCGTCGGAGTCATCGAACTTGTCCAGGATCTTTATTCCACCTTCGGATTCAAAGATTACCATGTCGAACTTTCCACAATGCCCGAAAAGCATATCGGTTCGGACGAGATATGGGACGTGGCGACAAACGCCTTGCGAGGCGCCCTTGAACACAAAAAAATGGATTATGTCATTAACGAAGGCGACGGAGCATTTTACGGACCCAAGATCGATTTCCACATCGAGGATTGCCTGAAGCGTTCCTGGCAGTTGGGGACCATCCAGCTGGATTTCTCAATGCCCGAGCGATTTGAACTTACATACACCGATGCCGACAACACCGAAAAGACTCCCGTCATGATCCACCGTGCCATTCTCGGCTCGCTCGAGAGATTCATGGGAATACTGATCGAGCATTTCGGAGGCAATATGCCCCTGTGGCTTGCCCCGGAACAGGTACGTGTCCTGCCCATAAGCGACAAGACCGCAGATTACGCTGCCCAGGTCGAGACAAAGCTTAAGGAGGCAGGTTTAAGATGTACCCTGGACACCTCATCCGAGAAGATCGGTGCAAAAATTGCACGTGCACATGCCGACAAAGTCGTTTATATGCTTGTCGTAGGACCGCAGGAAGCTGAAAACGCCACCGTAGCAGTCCGAATGAAAGGGACTAAAGAATCAAAAAGTCTTTCGATTGAAGAGCTAGTTTCTATTACAAAAGCAAAGATTACCGATAAAGCTCTGGACTCTGCATTTTAGAGCTAACGGGTTTAAGGAATAAACAAACTAATTCCGGGGCGTAACCGGAAATGTAAAACTGTTACCATAAGAAGTGGAGGTATTACACCATCAGCAAGCAAAAATTAAGAACAAATGAAGCAATTCGAATCAGTCCGATACGACTGATCGATGATGAAAACAATCAGATTGGAATTATTGACACGAAAGAGGGCGTAGCGATGGCTCGACAGAAGGGGCTTGACCTGGTAGAGGTTTCCCCTAACGCCGAACCGCCAGTTTGCAGGATCATGGATTTCGGTAAGTGGCTCTACGACCAGAAAAGAAAAAACAAACAGTCCCACAAAAAACAGCATGCGGTAGTACTGAAAGAGATTCGGCTTCGCCCAAAGACCGACACCCATGATCTTGAGATCAAAGTCAACCATGCCATCAAGTTTATTAAAAAGGGCAATAAGGTGCAATTTACCATGCTTTTCCGAGGCAGGGAGATGATGTTCATCAATCGGGGATATGAGATAATGAACAATGTTCTGGTCCAAATGGAGGAATGCGCAAAGCTTGAACGCGAGGCCAAGATCCTCAGCAGAAGAATGACGATGGTAGTAGCGCCAAAATAAACTGCCTGGCAAGAGTTTAAGAAATAGCCCACAATTATTGAAACGGAGTAAAAATGCGAAATAGCGAATGGACACGTCGTGCTTTTCTAAAGGCAGCATCATTTACCGCAGCGGGTTTAACTGTTACATCGGTTGGATGTGCACAGAAGAAAACGTTTAATCCGGCATCGACTTCCAAGCCAAACGTTATTCTCATAATTACCGATGATCAGGGCTACGGTGACCTTGCATGTCATGGCAACGAAGTGATAAAGACGCCCAATCTTGACAAGCTCCATTCCGACGGCGTCCGCCTTACAGATTTCCACGTAGGGCCAACTTGTGCCCCCACACGTGCAGCATTGCTGACAGGCAGGTATTGCAACCGCACAGGCGTATGGCATACAATAATGGGCAGATCTCA
This sequence comes from Anaerohalosphaeraceae bacterium, assembly GCA_030671565.1. The sequence continues at coordinate 1,448 of DAOVIC010000140.1, read as the reverse complement.
GCTTCGAAAAGACGAGGTCACACTCGGAGATGTCTTCCGCGATGGCGGTTATAAAACAGGCATATTCGGCAAGTGGCACTTGGGTGACAACTATCCGTTCCGACCGCAGGACAGGGGTTTCGACGAAGTTCTGATCCATGGTGCCGGAGGCGTCGGCCAAACTCCCGACTACTGGGGCAACGACTATTTCGACGATACCTATTTCCATAATGGAAATCCTGAAAAATTTGACGGCTACTGCACCGATGTATGGTTTGACGGTGCGATGGGCTTTATTCGCAAGAACAAGAACAAGCCGTTCTTTGCATACCTGACAACTAATGCGCCGCACGGTCCATTCCTCGTTAGCGAAGAATACGAAAATATGTACCGGGGCAAAGAAAACGTCCCCAATCCCGCCTTCTACGGCATGATCACAAACATCGACGACAACATGGCCCGCCTAAGAAAAATGCTCAAAGACGAAGGCCTTCAAGATAATACGATATTGATCTTCATGACGGATAACGGTACATCTGCCGGCATTCAGAACGGCATCGGCTACAATGCGTCCATGAGGGGCAGAAAGTCAAGCGAGTACGAAGGAGGACACCGGGTACCATGTTTTATCTATTGGCCCGATGGCGGAATGGTTGGCGGCAGGGACGTGGAAGAACTGACTGCCCACATAGATATGATGCCTACGCTGATGGATATTTGCGGGATAAAAAAACGTAGGGGCGTAGAACTGGACGGAAACAACATACTACCGCTGCTAAACGGCGATCCCAGCGACCGCCTATGGAAAGAAAGGGTTCTCGTTACCGATTCGCAGCGAGTGTTGCACCCCATCAAGTGGCGAAAGAGCGCTGTCATGAAAGATAAGCTGCGGCTGGTAAACGGCAAAGAACTTTACGATATAAAAACAGACCCGGGCCAGGACCGGGACATCTCAGCTGAGCATCCGGAAATAGTAAAAAATCTTCGCAGGGAATACGACAAGTGGTGGAAAAGTGTCTCCACGCGTTTCGACGAGTACACACGAACAATAGTCGGAACCGAACACCAAAACCCAGTGACCATCACCGCACACGATTGGCTTAACGACAGTGCCGAAAAATCCTGGAACCAGGGACACATCCAAAGCGGCAGTATGGCCAACGGTCCCTGGCTAATAGATGTCGCACGCGCCGGCAAATACAAAATATCACTTCGCAGGTGGCCCAAAGAAGCAAACGCTCCTATCACCGGTAAGCCGGCAAATGATAAAAAATCAACCGCGATAAATGTAAACGCGGCAAGGCTGAAGATCGGTGACTTTGATATAAAAAAGAAAATTCGCAAAAACGCCAAAGCAGTAGACTTCGTCGTTGATTTGAAGGCAGGCCCTAAAACCCTTCAAACATGGTTCATCGATGAGAGGACAAAAAAGTCATGCGGAGCATTTTACGTCTATGTAGAATACATGG
>DAOVIC010000190.1 GCA_030671565.1 Anaerohalosphaeraceae bacterium | reverse complement strand
TTTTTTCTCTCTAACGAATAACCGTTAATGAAAATAGCAAACATCCCGGCATCAACACCGGCATCATCAGCGATCTTCAAAACCTGCTGATCATTTAGTTTCTCAGCACTTTCCTTCTCTGCCAACGTCATTATCGCAACAGCCTTTTCAAGCTGATCATACTCTTCTCTCGTCGGTGCCGCCAGCATCGCCAACTCACTCGATCCGCGTCTGTCCTTAAACTGCGACCGAAACTGCCTGCCGTATTCGTCTCCGATAAAAGACGACAGCTTCTTAAGATATTCATCAATAGATATCAAAATCATCCAACATCGAAAAGCATCGCCGAAGGCGATTCCATCACTTCTGCCTTTCTTTTATCGTTGCTTCCTACCTTTCTTACGCGGCGCACGTTTCCGTTTCGACCGCTGCTTGATCTTCTTGCCGCTATTCATTCCGCTCATAGCGCTGGCAATATCCATCTTACCGCTCATAAGACTTTTCAGTCCGCCAAACGCTCCTCCGCTAAGCGCCTTCATCATATCGCGGCTGCGCTTAAAAGTCTTAATAAGTCCGGCAACCTCCTGCAGATCGCGACCGCAGCCCTTGGCAATACGCCTGCGTCTGGAAGAATCGAGTAGCTCTGGATCCTGCCGCTCCGCCTTCGTCATAGAATGAACGATACCCTCCATCCGCGCTATCTCACCGTCATCGACATTCATATCGCCCATCTGGCTCATACCCGGCATAAGCTTCATCATACTGCCGAGACCGCCCATTTTCTTCATAGCACCCATCTGCTTAAGGAAGTCGTCAAACCCGAAACTCCCCTTAGCCATCTTCTTCTGCATCTTCTCGGCTTCTTCTTCGTCGAACTGCTCCTGGGCCTTCTCAACAAGCGTAACAATATCGCCCATCCCAAGGATACGACTCGCCATCCGATCCGGGTGAAATTCCTCAAGCTTATCGAGCTTCTCACCGACACCGATAAACTTAATCGGCTTACCGGTGACAGCCTTAACGCTAAGCGCCGCACCACCGCGGGCATCGCCGTCAAGCTTCGTAAGGATAACACCGTCAAGCTCAAGCTGCTCATTAAACTCGCTTGCAGAATTAACCGCATCCTGACCGGTCATCGCGTCACAAACAAGATATATCTGCTGCGGCACAACTGCCTTGGCAACATTAGATATCTCGTCCATCATCTCAGTGTCGATGTGCAAACGACCCGCCGTATCGAGGATCACAACGTCATACCCGTTCTTCTTGGCATGTTTGACCCCGTTACGGGCAACACGAACAGCATCCTTTGACTGCTCGGTATAAACCTCAACACCGATCTGCTCGCCAAGAGTAACAAGCTGATCAATAGCCGCCGGCCTCTGCAGGTCATCGGCGATCATCATCGGCTTCTTACCGTTAGCGATCAAATACTTCGCAAGCTTCGCAGCCGTCGTCGTCTTACCGCAACCCTGCAAACCGGCAAGCATAATAATAGTAGGACCCGGCGAAACAAAATAGATGCGGGTATCGACCGGACCCATCAATTTCGTCAATTCATCGCTGACGATCTTAACCATAACCTGCGAAGGGTGCAGACTCTTGACAACGTCAGCCCCAAGAGCGGCATTCGTAACATCCTTGCAAAACTTCTTGACAACTTTGTAATTTACATCAGCCTCAAGAAGCGCCTTACGAACCTCGCGCATCGCATCCGAAACGTTAGCCTCAGTAATACGGCCTCTGCCGGCAAGCGATTTAAAAACACTATTAAATTTGTTGGTCAACGCGTCAAACAAAAAGACGCTCCCGTCAAAAAACTCATTTTAAACATCATCTGCGCACATTCTTCCCACAGATGCGAACCGCAAATGTTACACGCCAGCTGTCCCGATTGCAAGCAAATTCCAGAACCGACGTCCCAACATGATTTCACCTGCCAAAACCGTCGATAACCGCAGCCCCGGCCCAAATAGAGCCTTAACCTGCCAATATGGCAAGCTCACCAAAAACCCCCGTACCGATAACCCATTACAGGTAAAGGTTTTACGTGTTTTTTGCTCAGCTGGCACACCCTTTGCATATTAGAGTAATGAAAGTATATAAAACAATGTTTGGCAGGCCAAAAGACAGCCCCAAACATAATGATTAACATAAGGAGTGCAAAAATATGGCTAAAATAATTGGAATAGATTTAGGTACGACAAACTCGGTTGTTGCGGTAATGGAAGGTTCCACACCAAAAGTGCTGGTAAATTCCTCCGGTTCCCGACTAACCTCGTCGGTTGTAGGTTTCACTGACAAAGGCGAACGCCTCGTAGGCCAGATCGCCCGCCATCAGCAGGTGACCAACCCCGAGAATACCGTATTTTCAATAAAACGTTTCATGGGAAGACGTCACAAAGAGGTTGGCTCCGAAGAAAAGTCCGTCCCATACAAGATCACAGGCGGATCGGACGAACTGGTCAAGGTAGACGTCCGCGGCAAGGAATACACACCGCCGGAGATCTCAGCAATGGTTCTACAGGACCTGAAGAAAACAGCAGAAGACTACCTCGGCGAAAAAGTCGAAC
>DAOVIC010000003.1 GCA_030671565.1 Anaerohalosphaeraceae bacterium | reverse complement strand
CAAGTTCAAGGCAGTGATAATACATCCTGTCTCTAAGCTGTAAGCGCATTGGATTTCGTCGGAAATTTTTCATTATAGTCCTCGCTCCTTTTGCAGGTTTGCTACTGGATCGTCAGTAGAGTGATCTCCGGTCTCGGGTTGCAGATCATTTGTCCCAGTCTTCCGAGGCCGCGGTTTACGTAGAGTTTTTTGTCGCCGATGTGATACATTCCCGCGTGGAACCGGCGGTTTCCGATTATTTTCAGCGATGTGGCGAATGGGTGCTGGACGCCGTGGGTGTGGCCGCTCATTACTGCGCCGGCTGGGAAGTGCTTTAATAATTTGACGCCTTCGGGGTTGTGGAGCAGGGTTATTACGGGCTGGCCCTTTGGCACTTTCGAAAATGCTTTGCCCGGATGGAAATCTTCGGCCCATATGTCGCCGAGTCCGACGAACCAAAGGGGCTTGCCTTCTATTTCGATCATGTGCGAATCATTGCGGAGAAGTTTTACGCCTTTTTCCTTCATGCCGGATGTAAGGTGTGCCAGCAGGTCGCTTCTGCGCGATCTGATGAGGCTGCCTATTCCGTAGTCGTGGTTGCCGAGGCATGCGAAGGTTCCGAGTTTGCTTTTAATGTCTCCGATAAGTTCGACGGCTTTGTGGCGGTATTTGCCTTTGAAGTCGTGCGTGACGTAGTCGCCTGTCAGCAGAACGATGTCGGCGTCGAGGCTGTTTACGCGGTCGACGCAGTGGCGGAGATATTTTTCTGTTACGGTGCGGCTGCAGTGCATGTCGCTGATGTGGACGATGCGTTTGCCGCGAAATTCCTGGTGATTGTTTGGCAGATGGAAGTCAACTTCTACAGTCTCTATCCAATCAGGTTCCAGGGCATCGGCTTTTATTGCCCATGAAGTGCAAAAGCCGAGCTTCGCGATGGCGGAGCCGCCCAGGTAACGTCTTTTTTTTGAACAAGTTAAATGTTTTATTGGCATTATTTGTCTCATTGCACCCTTTAGGGCGATAAAATTCCACACTGAAAACCGTAATATACACCGCAGCAGCACTTATCTGCGTATCGGCGCAATTTTTTTATTGTGACCAGTGTTGTAAGTTCAAACCTGCTCACCGCTGGATGTATCGACACCCTCCCTGACAGGTTATAAATAATTTACGATATTGGAAGGCGAAGGTTCGGCTAATTTAATTCGAAGATGGCGGAAAGTAAAAAATGGGGGTTCTGAAAAACTGTTCGCCTGCGGCAAAAAAAGCGTTTGCCGGTAGGTTAGGCCATACGTAACGGTTAAATTGTAAGTTATTCAGAGCGCTCAATTGGCCTTTCAGGGCCATTTTTATTTAAGAAAGATATTGCTTGTGACGATTTATTGTTATAATTGGAAATAGGGAAAAGAGGCAAAGAGAGAAGTGGTGGATTTTTGGATTCACTTATGCGGGCCATTGTCCCTTACCCACTATTCTTAATAGAGGGTTAAATGAAGCGGATGATTGCCTTCGGTAATGGTTTTATTTTAGGGACGATTTTATTATGAAGTTGACCTTGGCGAACCAGATAACGATCATGCGTATTCTGCTGATAGCTCCTTTTGTGATATTTATGATCAAGGCGGCAGGCGGGGTAGACGGGGGCAGGTATTATCGATACGGCGCATTACTGATATTTATATTTATGTGTGTAAGCGATGTGATTGACGGTTATCTTGCCCGGGCTATGCGTCAGACGACCCGGCTTGGGGCTTTTCTTGACCCTATGGCGGATAAACTGCTTGTAACCTGTGCCTGTATTCTGCTTGCGAGAAGTTCAACGGCGATAGCGGGATATACATTGCCGCCTACGATCGTGGTTTTGGTCATCGGCAAAGACCTGTTTTTGCTGCTTGGTTTTATTACGGTTCACTTGACGACAGGCAGTGCCCATGTTGTTCCGCAGCTTGCGGGTAAAGTAGGTACATTTCTTCAGTCGCTTATGGTGGGAAGTATTCTTATCGCCCCTGAGGTATATTCGGTTTTCAGCGGATGGAGCTATGTAGTGAGGATTATTTGGTGGTCGGCGGCGTCTGTGGCAGTAATTGCAACTTTTATTTACATTCGGCAGGGAATCGGTTATATTGAAGCGTTTGAAGAAGCTGAAAATAAGCGAAACCACAATTAAGAACGGTAATATGGGGCAATTTAGCGGCATACCTGAGGTATTGGAAGACCTGCGTGCGGGTAAAATGATAGTTCTTGTCGACGATGAGGACCGTGAAAATGAAGGCGACCTGGTTGTTGCCGGTGAGATGGCGACGCCTGAGGTGATCAATTTCATGGCCAAATTCGGCAGGGGGTTGATATGTCTTGCGCTTACGGGTGAAAAATGCGATGAGCTTTCGCTTCATCCTCAGACAAGCGATAATACGACTCGGCTGGGGACCGCTTTTACGGTCAGTGTCGATGCCAGGGAAGGTATTACCACCGGCATCAGTGCCGCTGACCGGTCGCATACGATCCTTACTGCTGTTGCCGATGGTGCACGGCCCGGCGATCTGGCAAAGCCGGGACATGTCTTTCCGTTAAGGGCGCGCGATGGCGGTGTCCTCGTTCGGGAAGGACAAACCGAAGGTGCGGTCGATCTTACGGGGCTGGCGGGACTTAAGCCTGCCGGTGTCATATGCGAGATAATGAAAGAAGACGGGACTATGGCACGGGTGCCGGAACTGTTGGGATTTTGCGCCGAGCACGATATGAAGATTACTTCAGTTGCCAAACTGATCGAATACAGGCTCCAGCGAGAAAGCACTATCAAGAGGATACAGTCTATAGCTCTTCCAACCGATTATGGCGAGTTCAGATTGATCGGTTATGAAAGCCCGAATTCTGCCGAGCCGCATCTTGCTCTTTGTAAGGGCGGTGTCGGAGATATTGACGATAATGGTAAACCTGTCGAGCATGATGAGCCGATCCTTATTCGTGTGCATTCGGAATGTATGACGGGCGATCTTTTTCACTCGCAGCGGTGTGAATGCGGTTATCAGCTTATTACTGCTATGAAGATGATCGAAGAAGCAGGCAAAGGCGCACTGATCTATCTCAGGCAGGAAGGTCGCGGGATAGGGCTGGCGAATAAGCTGAATGCTTATAAGTTGCAGGAAGAGGGGTATGATACGGTCGATGCGAATATAGAGTTAGGATTTTTGGCTGATAAACGCGACTATGGAATCGGTGCCCAGATATGCAGGGATCTTGGTCTGAGCAAGATCAGGATACTTACGAATAATCCTAAGAAGGTCAATCGTTTGCAGGTCTATGGCATCACTGTCACTGAGCAATTGCCGTTGATCGCAGAGCCCGGCGAGCATAATGTTGATTATCTGCGAACCAAGAAAAGACGCCTTGGCCATATTCTCGATGAAGATCTATAGCGGCAGCATTTTTTCAAGTGGACTGACGGTATTAGTAATGGGGGCTCTGAAAAACTGTTCGCCTGCGGCAAAAAAAGCGTTTGCCGGTGGATTATGTCATACGTAACGGTTGAATTGTAAGTTATTCAGAGGGCTCAATGAATAAGAAGTGTTTATTGAAAAATTTTTGCCTGGGTATCATTGCTGCATCTGTTCTTATGTTGCTGGCGGGATGTGAGGATGCGTTGGTTTTGAGCGATGACGAGGGGGGCGTGTCCGCTTCGGAATGTGCGTATGGGGTTAATGAAATTCATGTTGTAGGTCTTACGACATTGAAGTCTCATCAGCAAGGGGAGGCCGGTTCGCAATTGCAGGTCTGTCTCGATCTTGTGGATTCTTTTGGATCACGGATAAAAGCGCCGGGAAAATTTCGGTTCGAACTGTATGAATTTGTTTCCCGTTCAGCTCAGCCTATGGGTAAGCGGTTGTTTATCTCGTCGGATATTGACCTTTTTGATGCACAGGATAATGATGAATACTGGCATGACTACCTCAGATCGTACATTTTTGACCTGAAAATCGGCTTTCGTGTTGTTGCCGGAACAGAATATATACTTCAAGTGACTTGTTTAACCGGTGATGGAAAACGCGTCACGGACACATTCCAGATCAAGGCACAGAGGTGACCAGCAGGTAGTACGTTGCCTCCAAAACTACCAAATGGCTTGACCTTCGGGGTCATATCTGTAATCATATATAAATAAAGAAGTTCCAGGTATATTCGACCATCCGTAAAATGAGGAATCCAGAGTGCAGGAACAACTGGAAAATATCAGTATTGACGATGCCGCCCTTGTAAGGCAGTGCCAGAAGGGCGATTCGCGGGCGATGCAGCGCCTTATCGTTAAATACCAAGACAGGATATACAATGTCGTCTTAAAAATTTCCGGAAATAGAGACGATGCGGCGGAACTTACGCAGGAGACGTTTGTCAAAGTAATAGAAAAGGTCGGATCATTTAAATATAAGAGTACTTTCTATACGTGGCTATTCAGGATTGCGGTAAATCTTACGCTTAATTATTGCAACAGACGTTTTAAGGTGTCGATGCAGTCCCTGGATGCGGCGGTTTCACACGAAGCTGATGACTGCCGCCAAAAACTATGCAGTTTTCTTGTGGATAATAAATCGTCCGATCCGATCGTGCTGGCGCAGAGAAAAGAAACGGGCGTGATCGTGTCGCAGGCACTTTCAAGGCTTGATGACCAGCAGCGTACAATAGTTGTGCTAAGGGATATCGAGCAGATGGCATATATAGAAATTGCAGAAGCCATGGAGCTGGAACTTGGGACCGTAAAGAGCAGGCTTAGCAGGGCAAGAAAGAGTTTAAGAAAGATTCTGGAAGCGATGCTGAAATGACTGAAATGAGCGATGAAAAACTTGATGAATTACTGAATTGCTATGCCGATGGCGAGTTGCCTGAACGCAGTCGTACAGAGGTCAAACGTCTCATGGAGCATAACCCGGCGATCGGTGAAAAACTTGATCGTCTAAAAGCAATGAAAGCACTTCTTAATGAGTTGCCGATAGAGCAGGCTCCGGCAGATATGTTCGAGCAAACAAAGATATCGCTCGAGCGCAAATGTATCCTTGACGATTATGCGGTTAGCAGCAGCGAACTGGAAGGTGCAAGGCATCTGATGCTGAGACGGTTAGTTACCGCTGCGATAATACTGGTACTTTTTGGGGGTCTTATCGGCGTTGTTGTTAACATAATGATACCGTCTTCTCACAACAGTTCGAATGTCGCGTCCGTTGATCCGGCAGGCTTGTCGGTTCCTTCAATATCGCCTGCGGCATCGATTGAAAATCTTGAAAATGTTCCTGCCCCTGCGGTTTTTTCAGTTGCACTTGATCTGGCAACTGGCGACCCTATACAAATGAATTCGCTTTTGACAAAGGCCCTTCATAATAACGATCTGCTTGGCAGTGCCGAACCTCCCAAGCCCGATGACCCAAAGCGTACTACAATGATAAGGTGTACTAAGCCGCAGGTGATAGCTTTGCTTTCCGATCTGAATGCTGAATGGGATCGGTGCGAGCACGTTACTCTTGTGGTCAATGATCATCGTGCCGGCAGCGATATTATTGTCAGGAACGTAACTTGCGAGCAGGTGAAGGGTATTTTTAAGCGCGACAGGATAAGCAATCGTATCGAACTTGCCAGGGCGTTTTCTGATTTCAATGCACTGGCGCCAAGACGTGAGGTTGATAGTGATTTTGCCAGTTTACAGGAAGAGATCGGCCCCGATGGCGTTCCGCTGAAACTGGCTCCGGTCAGGCCCGAACTTACATCGGGTTCTGTTTCGTATGATTCTTCCGGCGATCTCGAAGATCAGGAAAAGATCGATATGATGATCACTATTACACATTTGCAGTAGACCGACTAAAGATAAGACATTTCTTACAAGGAGACTTCCACATGCTCGAGATTGAAAACAGCTGTCTGGCGATAGTAGACGTTCAGGGGAAACTTGCTCAGCTGATGTATGATAAGGAACAGCTTTTTCGGAATCTTGAGATACTTGCCCGCAGTGCGAACATCGTTGAAATGAAGATACTGTTTTGCCGACAAAACCCGAAGGCGCTGGGGCCCGTAATCGATGAGCTGGCACCTCACCTCGATGGAATTGAACCGGGGGATAAATTTGTTTTCAGCTGCTGCGGGAGCGATGAATTTAATAGCCAGCTTGAAGCAGCGAATGTAAAGAATGTTATACTTTGCGGCATCGAATCGCATATTTGTGTGACCCAGACCGCGATCGACCTGATCGATAAGGGATATGCGGTTCACGTAATAGCCGACGCGGTATCATCGCGGACCAAACGCAATAAGAAGATCGGAATAAAAAGGATGCAGCAGGAAGGTGCAAAGGTCAGTTCTACGGAAATGGTGCTGTTTGAACTTTTGAAGACCGCAGAGCATCCGAATTTTAGAGATATCGCAAGACTGATCAAATAAGCATTTAAATGCGGCAAAAACGCTTATTTTTTTGCGGTTTTTTTTGGTTTGTCTGCGGACTTGGTTTTTGGTGTTTCTTTTGCTGCTTTTGTATCGGTTTTCTTTTTTGTTTTTGTTTCCGTTTTTGCTTTTTCGTTTTTTTTGTCTTCTGTGTAGCTTTTGCTTCTGTAGTCTGTTTCGTAAAATCCCGAACCTTTGAAGATTATTCCTGCGCCTGCTCCGATGAGGCGGTTTAGTTGCATCTTTTTACATTTGGGGCATTTCTTTGCCGGGTTTGCGGTCATCGATTCGAATTTCTCGAACATATGGTCGCAGTTTCCGCACTTATAATCGTATGTAGGCATTTTTGTTCTCGCAGGCTTTACTTATTCTTCTTCGGTATTGTTGCTGTCTTCTGTTTGTTCTGTCGGTACTTCGTCTTCCGCGGGGAGTTTGTTCACTATAACTTTCGAAGGCCTTACGACCTGTCCGTTAATCGTGTATCCGCGTTGGAATTCCTCGAGCACGATGTTGTCTTCCTTGTCCTCTTCCGGCCGCTGCATTAGAGCTTCGTGCAGGGACGGGTCGAACTGCTGACCGGCTGCGAGGATTCGTTCTACTCCATGGGCCTTAAGTGCGTCGAGCATGTGGTCGAATGTAAGCTGGACGCCTTCGACGACCTTTTCTACGGATTCTGCGCCTGCTGCGCCGGCAAGGGCATGTTCGAAATTATCCAGCGAAGGAAGCAGCGATTTTATTATCGATCTCTTTTCGTACTCAACCGACTCTGCGATCTGTTTGACGGATCGCTTTTCGAAGTTGACGAACTCTGCGCTTACACGCTGGAGTTTTTCGAAGAGTTCGTCTTTTTCCTGCGTAAGAGTTTCGATCTGCTTTTCAAGCTTTTCGATCTGCTTTGCGGATCCCTTTTTCTCGCCTTGCTTTTTCATTTCTTTATCTTCAGGTTTCTCTTTGTCTTCAGATTTCATCTTTACTGCCTGCTAATCGTTATTTCCAAAGTGTTTTTTCAGCTTGTCAAAAAAGCCCCTGCTTTCCGGCAGGACGCTGTTGTCTTCTGTTTCAGCAAATTGTTTCAGTATATTTTTCTGGTCACCGGTCAAATTCCGCGGTATCTCGATCGTTATCTGAATAAGTTCGTCGCCCTTACGTCCTGAACGGATGTCGGGGAGGCCTTCGCCGCGGATCCTGAAAGTGTTTCCGTACTGTGTGCCTGCGGGGATAGTCAACTGTTTTGTTCCGGTCAGGCTTGGCACTTCGATCTTAGCGCCCAGCGATGCCTGCGTGAAACTGATCGGTACTATTACTATAAGGTTATTTCCGTCACGATTTAGAAACTCGTGAGCTTTTACCCTTACATAGCAATAGAGGTCGCCTCGCGGTCCGCCGTTTTTGCCCGGCTCGCCTTCGTTTGCGACACGGATGCCCTGTCCTTCATGGACGCCTGGGGGCACTTTGATATTGACGGTTCGCTTTTTCGGTACGGTTCCTGTTCCCCTGCATTTTCTGCATGGGTCCTTGATGACTTTTCCGGCACCCTGGCAATGGGGACAGGTCGAGACCATCTGGAAGAAACCTCCGAGGCCCGCTTTTTGTACCTGCCCGCTTCCGCCGCATGTCGAACATGTAACCGGAGCTTTTCCTTTTGCGGTACCTTTTCCTGTGCAGCTTTCGCAGATGTCCTGACGTGTAAACTCGATGTTTTTTTGCGCACCGGTTGCGATTTCCTCAAGCGTCATTACCATCGTAGTCTCAAGGTCATATCCTCGAGTTGGGGCGTTGGCAGATGCTCTGCGGCCGCCGCGTCGTCCGCCGAAGAAACCTTCGAAGATGTCGCCGAAATTGGACATGTTGAAAATGTCCTGCACGTTCATGTGCGAGTAATCGTGCATTCCTGTTCCGCGCAGACCGTCGTGTCCGAACTGGTCGTACCGCTGGCGTTTTTCAGGATCGCTGAGTACCTCGTATGCCTCGGCGCACTCTTTGAACTTGTCCTCGGCTTCTTTATCGCCGGGGTTTTTGTCGGGATGATACTTCATCGCCAACTTTCGGTATGCGCGTTTTATATTATCCTGTGAGGCGTTCTTTGCGACTCCAAGAATTTCGTAGTAGTCCCTTTTTACCATTTATAAGCATCCGTCAATGTCAGGCAGAGAATGGAGCGGAATTTAATCCGCGCCATTCAAAACCAGACTTGATTCTAATTCAATAACCAAAAAATAAAATGCAAAAATAAGGTTTCGGTCCGTTCGGCTTTGCTCAGGGCAGGTTCTTACGGCCGCGACCTTTTTTATATTACAGCACCAGGTGTTGCGTTCTCTACTTCGTCATCTTTAAGATCCGCGATCAGAACGTTTGTCGTGAGCATCAGACCGGATACGGAAGCTGCGTTTTGCAGTGCGATCCTGGCGACCTTGGCAGGGTCGATAATTCCTGCCTTGAACATATCGACGAATTCGGCTTTGCCTGCATCGTATCCCTGGCTTCCGGATTTTTCGAGGAGCTGTGCAACGATGACATCGCCTTCTTCCCTGCCGCCGTTATCGACGATCTGGCGAGTCGGGGCTTTAAGGGCATCTGCGACAATATCATAGCCGACCTTTTCGTCGCCCCTGGCTTTGCTTCTGCTCTTTTGAACGGCTTCGATAGCTCTAAGATATGTTACGCCGCCGCCTGCGACAACGCCTTCTTCGACAGCTGCTTTAGTTGCATGAAGAGCATCGTCGAGCAGGTCCTTGCGTTCTTTCATTTCCGTTTCGGTAGGAGCGCCGGCTTTAATGACCGCAACTCCGCCTGTAAGCTTGGCAAGTCTTTCCTGCAGCTTTTCCTTGTCATATTCGCTTGTTGTCTTTTCGATCTGGTTGCGTATCTGCTCACAGCGTTTCTTGATGCTTGCCTTGGTTCCTTCGCCTTCGATGATCGTCGTGTTGTCCTTGCCGATGACGATTCGTTTGGCTTTACCGAGTTGTGACAGTTCGACTGTTTCGAGCTTGATACCGAGGTCTTCGGTGATCACTTCGCCGCCTGTCAAAATCGCGATATCCTGGAGCATCGCTTTTCTGCGATCGCCAAAGCCCGGAGCCTTGACCGCACATATCTTCAAAACGCCCTGAAGGCGGTTGATGACCAAAGCTGCCAGTGCTTCGCCTTCGATATCTTCTGCGATGATGAGCAAAGGTGCGCCTACGCCCGCTGTTTTTTCGAGCAGCGGCACCATCTCGCGAACGCTCGCTATTTTCTGTTCATGGATCAGGATGTAACAGTCTTCAAGTACCGCCTCTAAGGCTTCGGCGTCTGTCATGAAGTACGGGGAAATATATCCCTTGTCGAACTGCATGCCTTCTACGACGACAAGCTCTGTTTCAAGTCCCTTGCCTTCTTCGATTTCGATAACACCTTCGGTGCCCACTTTGTCCATAGCCGACGCGAGAATTTCGCCGACCTCAGGATTGTTGTTTGCACTGATGGCGCCGACCTTTGCGATGTCGGCGTGCTTTTTACATTCCTTGCTTGTCGATTCGATGTACTTGATGGCATCGGCGGCGGCTTTGTTTATACCGCGCTGGACCGCGACGGGGTTAATGCCGGCTGCGATGTGCTTTAGGCCTTCTGTGTAGATCGCCTCTGCAAGTACCGTTGCCGTTGTCGTACCGTCACCTACGATGTCGCTTGTTTTGCTGGCGACTTCGTTGACCATCTTTGCACCCATATTTTTGAAGGCTTCTGGTAGTTCGATTTCCTTACTGACCGAGACGCCGTCTTTGGTGACCTTTGGCGAACCGAAACTCTTCTGGAGTAAAACGTTTTTGCCTGTCGGTCCCATTGTAACTTTTACTGCCGAGGCCAGTTGGCTCAGACCTTCTTTAAGCTGAGCTCGTGCTGCCTCGTCAAACATCATTTGCTTTGCCATTTTTTATTTACCTCCGGCAATTATTTGCCTGATAAAAAGTTTTATTTTTCAACGATCCCAAGGAGTTCACTTTCGCGTAGGATCTTGTATTCGGTTCCGTCGATCTCAACATCGCTTCCGCCGTATTTTCCGAACAGCACGACATCGTTCTTCTTAACCGACATTCCGCCGCATTTTCCGTTATCCAGCATTCTGCCGGGGCCTACTGCGATAACTTTACCCATGAGGGGTTTTTCTTTTGCGGAATCAGGCAGCACGATACCGCCGGATGTTTTTGTTTCTGCTTCGTTTGGTTTTACGACTATTCTATCTTCCAAAGGTTTCAGTTTCATAATTACTCCTGTATGTCTTTCAAAATATTAATCAGTCTATTATATTATTCGTGTTGCACGGTGAGGGCTTACATCATTGGCATTCCGCCCATGCCGGGCATGCCACCCATTCCGCCCATGCCGCCCATGCCGGGCATACCACCCATGCCGCCTGGCATTCCGCCCATTCCGCCTGGCATTTCGCCGGCACCTGCGGGAGCATTTGGAGTTGGTTTTTCCGAAACAACACAGTCAGTTGTCAGCAGCAGTCCTGCGACGCTTGCACTGTTCTGCAAAGCGGTACGGGTTACTTTTACGGGGTCGATGACACCGGCTTCGACGAGGTCTTCATACTTATCCTTGTCGGCGTTGTATCCGAAACCTGCCTGGCCTTCTGCGACTTTGTTTACGACGATATTGCCGATAGCGCCTGCGTTTGCGGCGATGTGGTAACACGGCATCTTAAGGGCGTTGGCTACGATCTCTGCACCTGTCTTTTCGTCGCCTTTGAGCTTAACTGTCTTGACTGCTTTGATGCATCGGACAAGGGCAACTCCGCCGCCGGGAACGATACCTTCTTCAAGGGCTGCACGTGTTGCGTGAAGTGCATCTTCGATCCTGGCTTTCTTTTCTTTCATTTCAGCTTCACTTGCAGCACCGACATTGATCTGTGCAACGCCGCCTGTCAGTTTGGCAAGTCTTTCCTGGAGCTTTTCACGGTCATAATCGCTGGTGGTTGTTTCCAACTCACTGCGAATCTGGGCTATTCGTCCCTTTATTGCGGGGTCGTTTCCGATACCTTCGACGATGATCGTGTTGTCGCCGTCGATAGTGATCTTCCTTGCCTGACCGAGATGCTCAAGCGTGACCTTATCAAGTTCGATACCGAGATCCTTGAAGATCGGCTGGGCGCCTGTCAGGATCGCAAGGTCTTCGAGCATTGCTTTCCTGCGGTCACCGTAACCGGGAGCCTTGACGGCTGCGACTTCGAGGACACCGCGAAGTTTGTTGACTACCAATGTGGCAAGTGCTTCGCCTTCGACATCCTCAGCTATAATAAGGAGGGGACGTTTTGCTTTTGCACAGGCTTCCAACAGCGGGACGATCTTTGCGATATTGCTGATCTTGTCTTCATAGACAAGAATGTAAGGCTTGCTCAGTTCACAAAGCATGTTATCAGGGTTGGTTACGAAATGCGGCGAAAGGTATCCGCGGTCAAACTGCATGCCTTCGACGTACTCAACTGTCGTGTCGATGCTTTTTCCTTCTTCAACGGTGATAACGCCATCGTTTCCGACACGCATGAAGGCCTCAGCCATTTTCTTGCCTATCTCGAGGTCGTTATTGGCTGATATCGCAGCAACATTGACGATGTCGTCTTTTTTCGTTATATCGACGGGTTTTGCCAGCTTCCCCAGCTCCGTAACCGCTACTTTTACGGCTTTTTGGAAGCCCCGGTTTAATGCCATCGCGTCTGCTCCGGCTGCCAGATTGCGGTATGCTTCTTTAAACATAGCTTCTGTCAGCACGGTTGCGGTAGTTGTTCCGTCACCTGCGACCTTTGAGGTTTTACTGGCGGCTTCTTTGACCAGTTTGGCCCCGAGATTCTCGGTTTTGTCCACCAAATCGATCTCTTCTGCCACCGTTACGCCATCTTTTGTGACTGTCGGACCTCCCCAGCCCTTGTCGATGATTGCGTTACGGCCACGCGGTCCAAGCGTAGATTTCACTGCACTAGCCAGCTTTTCTACCCCGGCAAGCAATGCAGCGCGTGCATCCGATTCAAATGCCAAGTCTTTTACTGCCATGATCGTTATTACTCCTTAAATATAAATAAACACAAACTTTACTTTATTGAGATCACATTACTCAGTACTTACTCTCTATTGCAAAACAGATACCAAAGCGGACATAGGTTCTGTGTTGAGATGGGATGGGTGACATAAAGCGATTCTGGCAAAGGGTTTATGTGAACTAAAATACTGTCGCAAAAAGCCCTTCCCCTCTATGTGACTGCCAAATATGACTTTGCCATGTCCCGCCAATAGCGTCAAGTTGACAGACCGATCACAGAAGCGGTGACTCAATCAGATCGCTGCTGAAGTCTTTCCATTGCTTCGGGTCTTCGCAGATAGAAGGGAATTAGCTTCTGAGGGTCCTCAAAGCGATCAGCCAATAAAACCCGCCTGCCAGCGTTAAAAACGCCGTTTGCGCGAGCAGGCCAAAAGTCAGGACCGATAAATTCAATCCCCTTTGCGTTAAAATCATCCTTATAATAAACAAGGCCCTCACCGAGCAGCCATATGGGTTGATCGCCTCCGGAAAAGCGTTTCACGAAGTCAGAAGCCTTCATCAGGCAGTCTTGAACTGTTTTTACCCACTGATCGCCTTGTTTTTCGAAGACAGCAACGAAGAAATGCCTGCGTTTTGCGTCAATAATTGTTGCTACGCGGCTGATTTCCGTATTGGAGGATTTAGAAAAGGAAATCGCGTTTTCCAGGACAACATCGCTGCTTTTGGCTGCCAAAAGCCTGATTTTGGGGTCAGCCAGGGCCATCATTTTTGCAAATGTTACAGCGATTCGTATCCCTGTAAAGCTGCCTGGCCCATTGTTAATGTAAATATCAGAAATCTGGTTTCTATGGCGTCCTGCTTCCTCTAGAGCGGACTCAATGCCTGAAAAAAGCTCCGCGCTGTGCCGCATTGGAGCGGAAAAATTTTTCTCAATAAATATTTTTTTTTCTTCGCCCAACCCCACAGATCCAGCTCTGCCTGTGGTTTCCAGTGTTAGTATGAGTGCTTTTTCTTGCATTTTATCCATCTTAACCCAATTTTTTGCAAACCTAATCATCATTTTGTACGTACATTTGCACAAGGCGAACTATAGTCTTTGCCGATACTCATTGCAATAGTGAGATTGCCGGAAACGGAATTTCCTTGAAAAACAGCGGTTTTGTGTGTATACTGGCGGATCTATCAAACGTAGTCACATCGACGGCATTTGTGTATAGGTATCCGTCATAATTTATTTGTATTGGAGATGAAAGGTGCGACAGATTAGCGTGTCACCGGTGCAGTCCGGGTTTAGGTACTTCTTGGTTTTAGTGGTCGTTTTTGTCCTGTCTTTGCAGGTACTATTCGCCCAGACAGTGAACAAACAGCAGGCAAAGCGTCAAAAAGCTGCCTGGAACATGAAGATTGCCAAAGAGCAGATGAGTCGCAATCTTTACCGCGAAGCTGAGACCAACTTAATTTATACGATTTCAGAATGCGGTTCATACCTTACATCCGGCACCAGCAAGGAACTGGACGATATGCTGGTCGAGGTACGCGCCAATATGGAAGACAGGCAGCAGATCGCTGAAGTGCTTCAACAAAGCGATGAGCTATCGGAGAATCGCCAGTACAGCGAGGCCAGGGAGAGACTCGAAGCCATCAAGGACAGCGAAGTTCTTCGGGAAGGTGAACGCAGACAGGTTATTACAGGTATCCAGCAGGTCGATCAGGGTGCCGCGTCCTATAGCAACGAGATGCAGGATCTTTTCTCAAATAGTGTCAAGTCATATAATGACGGGCGTCTGGATCGAGCCCGAGCGGGCTTTAAGCTGGTTGTTAGCTCAGGCGTTTCTGTTCGCGCCAAGGGCAAAATGCTGCCGCAGGATTACATAATGGCGATAGACGCCGCCAAAGCCGCTGCTACAGTGGCTGGTTCCTATGAGACATTGCCTGCAGCATCTTCGGAGGCCGATAAGCTTGCAGCGATACTTAGTCGGATCGAAAGTGAACAGGCTGTAGCAGATACCGGTCAGGCAGAACCTGTATCTCAGTCCCAGCCTCAATTTGTTCAACCACAAGCTGTTCCAGAGGCCGCATTTACTGGCTCTGAGGTGAATGCATCTTCTTTACCGAATCAAACAAGCCAGCAAACAGATGTCGTTAATTCCGATACCAGCAATTTGGCTAAAAAATACGAAGCTCTTAAAATGCAGGTTCACGCTTTGCTCGAGCAAAGCGTTGAATACTATGAGGCCGGAGAACTTGATAAGGCACGCAGTGGGTTTCAGGATGTTGCCCTTTCCGGTATCGAGGCAACTGTCAACGATTTGTCTGCCGGCGAATACCTCGACCTTGTAGACAAGTCACAACAGTTGCGTCAAAAAGGGCTCGATGCGATCGCCCAGGGTATGGAACAATACAAAGGCGGCATGTATTTCCAGGCGAAGAATTCTCTTCAAACTGCGACGCAGGAATATGCGGTACATTTAAGCAAGGCTGACAACCAGCGGCTGGAATTACTTTTGGCCCGGGCCAGCGAAGCAGTCGCAGCAAGAGAAAAGATCGCCAGCCATCTTGTCGCCAGTTCTCAATTTAAGGCGGAAGGCAAAATACTCGAGGCCAGGGAAAGCCTTGAGATGATCAAAGACAGCGAGTTCCTTTCCGATAAGGAACGGCAGCAGGTATTTTCTGTAATTGCTGAATTCGATGTGATTGCCGCCGAAGTTAAAACCGAGCCTGAACCTGTTCAGGGTGAAATTGTAAACGCTTTTGCAAATAGTATAGCACTGTTTAACGCAAATAAACTGTCGCAATCCAGAGAAGGCTTTGTCCAGGTTGCCAATTCAGGTATGCATGTCGAGATCGACGGACTTACTGCAGAGGGTTATCTCGCCAGGATCGATCAGGCCCTGGTAAGAGAAACGATCGCTCCTCCGGTTGCTTTACAGCCGGAATTGTCACGTGATCCTCAGGAAAGTTCCTATGTCGCACAGGTCCAGTCACAGCGAAACAGGGTAATAAGTTATGTTGCAGCCGTTGTTACAAATGCCACAGCTAAAGCAACGGAGGCTTTTGGCAAGAGTGACTTTGCCGCTGCTGTAAATGAACTTAGCCCCGCGTTTTCCGCTATCGAAACTCATCAGATGGTCCTTGGGGCACAACAGCACGAGGCTTACAAGGGCAAACTGGGATCGATCAGGGAACAGATCAAAGAGGGGCAAAGGAAGTTTGACGATCAGCGGAGAGTAGAAACAGAGATCGAAAGCAAACAGCTTGCCGTTAAGCTTAGAGACGATGTCCAACAGCAAAGAGAACAGGCCATCGTTAATTTATTCGAAGGAGCCGATGCTTTTCAGACGGAGCATAAATACGAAGAGGCACTCGGACAGATCGAAAGAATACTTCTGATAGAACCTTCCAACAAGCGAGCCATTTCCAGGCGGATACAGCTGATGGATACTATCAGATGGCGACGGATCCTTGATGCTGAAAAGGAGACGAATCGAGAAGAATTGAAATTACTTACGAAGGCTGCCGAAGAGGATCGTCCGTACAGTAATGCGATCACTTTCCTCGGAGCGAACGACATCGAAGCTCCCCGCGACTGGAAGGACCTTACAGCGAACCGCAAAAAAGATGAGTGGGGCGGACGCAGCTCTGCTGACGAAGTAATATATAAACAACTTGAAGAGCAAGTTGATATGTCGCAGTTCTCGGATGATATGCCGTTTTACGAGGCAATTGATATACTGAGAAATTCCGTTGAACCGCCATTGCCTTTGACGGTTATGTGGAAAGATCTCAGTGAAAATGCTTTTATCGAGAAGGAAGAACCTATCGGGATTTCATTCGGCGACAGCATAATCAATATTTCGCTGAAGACCGGTCTGGAGCAAATTCTTCAGGCTGTAGGCGGAGGTCTTACTGAAATTGATTATGCTGTTAAAGAAGGCGTGGTCACTGTTGCCACAAAGGAATCGCTGCCTGATACCTTAATTATGGAAACATACGATGTTGCCCAGCTGGTCAGTGAACCGATGATGAACAGTATGATGGGCGGCGGCGGCGGCGGTCGCGGCGGCATGAGCGGCGGCATGGGTGGCGGCATGGGCGGTATGAGCGGCGGCATGGGTGGCATGAGCGGCGGCATGGGCGGTATGAGCGGCGGCATGGGCGGCATGAGCGGTGGCATGGGAGGCGGCATGGGCGGCATGAGCGGCGGTATGGGCGGCGGCGGCATGAGCGGCGGCATGGGCGGCGGCATGGGCGGCATGATGGGAGGAAGTAAATTATACGAGCTTATTTACAACATACGGGAGATCGAGCCCGACAGTTGGTCAGAAGATACAGGCGGTTTTGGTAATAACCGGGGTAGCCGAGGATCAACACGCAGCACTTCAACAGATGAAGAAGACGAAGGCAAAGGAAGAATAAGACCCTTTGGCCAAACCAGGCTTATCGTATGGCAGACCGCCGAAGTACACGAACAGATTCGTGAACTGATCGATCGAATGAGTGACCTTAGCGATAATCAGGTTTCGATCGAAGCGAGGTTCATTATTGTCAACGAGCACTTCCTTCAGGATATTGGCATACAAACGAACATCACCAGGCTGAAAATTGGCGGTGGGTTTGACGAGATTATTTCTGTCGCTCAGGGATCCCATACATTTGCACAGGCTGCAAATTCCGGCGTACCCGGTAGTATTGGCAGTGCCGGGATAGACAATCCCGCTTTGAACTTTGGGCTTTCCTATGGCGGTGTGCTGGACGACCTTGCTGTTAATTTCGTGATAAAGGCGACGAATGCACATGCAAATGCCAGGACGCTGACCGCTCCAAAACTGACCGTCATAAGCGGTGAGTCTGCGAACATATCTGTTATGACCGAGCATGACTATATATCGAATGCTTCTGTCGCAACTTCCAGTTCGATAACCGCGGATGGATCTACTACTATAGGCGGAAATTCCTATGTCGATCACGAAATTTCTACGGTAGACAGCGGCATACAAATGATGATCGTCCCGACTATCACGTTGGACAAGAAATATGTCATTCTAAGCATCAATACAAGCCTGTCAGACGTAAGGTTCGCAAGCGGCCTTACCGACAAGACTGTTGCGGTGGTTGACGGTGAGGCGCTCAAGCTGAATTTCGACGTTCCTGAGTCGGAAGAGACCAACATTGAAACCAGGGTTATTGTTCCAGATAAAGGAACGATCCTCCTTGGCGGACTTACACTTTCGGCGTTGCAGGAAAAGGAAATGGGCGTACCGGTTCTTTCGAAGATACCGATTCTTGGAAGGCTCTTCTCCAACCGCAGCGAAGTCAAAGACAAACAGATTCTGCTTGTTCTTGTCCGGCCTACGATCATTCTTAAGGACGAGGCAGAAGCCGATGCGATAGCCGCGATTTCCGAGGAAGTACCTAGATACTAAAATAAGTTCCAGTGACATTTAGACAATATAAAGGGATGCTCTCATGAGCGTCCCTTTTTTTTGGACTGTCCGCCAATGTGGCGATAAATGCCCAGTCGCCCTGGCCACTTCGTCCGATAAGTGCCAGAGGCCTCTCCCCACCACCACCAATAGTTGCCGTTACGGTGCAATATGCCACTTTTTTGTAGGAGAATACCCTCCGGTTGTTATTCAGTGCCCCGTTTTTGTCGATACTTTTGAGATATATGTATAGGTGCAGTTATTAAGCGATATGGAAAAGCTATAAAGGGAAATGAATTACAAGAGGGTACAGGAAAACATTTCTCCTTACAGCAAGTGTATTTCCAATAATATTCTCAGGGATAGTTTTGTTAAAGCAGTTTGTGAAATAATTTATTTTGAGTGATATAGTATAATGAAAAAGAATGAAACAAAAATTAAGGCAAATTTCATCGTTCCGCTTATTCTCGCAACACTGGTGTTTTCGGGAACATGTGTTATCGTTTTGCACCAGCTCCATCATAATCATATCGACGAGGAAGTGCGGAAGTCGGTAAGCGAAGTAGGCCAACTGTTCCAGATGGAACTGCAGGAAGATGCGGATATGCTTAGAGGGTTGATCGGATTTCTCCAAAAAGACGAAGATATCCAAGATGCCTGGCTTGCAAACGACAGGCAGTCGCTGATCCGTTATGCTTCGCCTGTCTTTGAAGGGATGCGTTCCGAACAAAATATTACTCACTTTTACTTTCATGGGCTCGACAGCGTCAACTTTCTGCGGGTTCACAACCCAGAAAAGCACAGCGATCATATAGACAGATTTACAATGAAGCAGGCAGCCGATTCCGGCAGGACTGCATGGGGTATTGAATTAGGTCCGCTGGGTACGTTTACCTTGCGAGTCGTATATCCCTGGCGAATAGACGGAAAACTGGCAGGTTACATTGAACTTGGCGAAGAGGTCGCACATATTACGCCGGAGTTGGCAGAGATCACTGATACAGATATACTTGTTATTATCAACAAAACTTATTTGAACCGCCCCGGCTGGGAACAAGGTTTGGAAGTGTTCGGACAAAGGGGTGACTGGGATACTTATCCTAATTTTGTTGTCAGCGACAAATCTACAAAAAGGATGCTGCCGGAAGTTCATGAGTTTCTAGGCGGGCTTTCAGAGTGCCAGTCAGAAGGCCACCTCTCTTCTGTGCTTTACGTATCTTTGGATAGGCAGAATTATCGAATGAGCTTTATTCCTTTGATAGATGCCGGAGGGCAGGATGTCGGTGATATCATCGTCCTAAAAGATATTACTTCACAGCGGGCGGAACTCAAAAAATTATTAATATACATGATAGGGGTTTGCGCTGCCGTAAGTACGTTACTGGTGGTGTTTTTCTGTGTATATATCGCTCGAATAGAGCGACGGATCAAAGATGCTTACAAAGGGCTATTAAGCGAAATGGAGGAACATAAACGGACAAGGAAAAAGGTCCAGGAACAAAATGAATTTCTCAGCGATGTCTTAGAGTCACTCAAGTACCCTTTTTATGTTATCGATGCTAATGACTACACGGTCAAACATGCTAACTCCTCGGCAAAATTAGGCGAGTTGCCTGAAAACGTAACTTGCCATATGCTCTCGCATCACAGCGAGAAACCATGCGAAGGTGCCGATGACCCCTGTCCGCTGAAAATGGTAAAAAAGAGCAAAAAGGCAGCGAAGGTCGATCATGTTCATTATGATAATGATGGAAATAAGTCAATTGTTGAAATCCATGCCTATCCTATCCTTGATGATAAGGGGGATGTTGCCCAGATAATTGAGTATTCACTTGATATTACGGAGCGCAGGGAGCACGAAGATAAGATACAAAAAACAATGAAAGAATTAGACCGCTTTAGCCAACTGTCAGTCGGTAGAGAGCTGCGCATGATCGAACTTAAAAAGCAAGTTAATGAATTGTTGGTCAAGTTGGGAAATGAACCGCAATACAACATTGTGCTGGAAGATACGGAAGTCGCAGTTTCGTCTGAAACGATGGAATAAAAGCCAGTCTCAGACAGTTTAGCAGGGAACCGTTTATGGAAAACGAAAAGATAAAGACGAAGCCGCAAAAAATGTTTGGCATTTTAGCAATGGCGATAATGCTGGCAGCAGTGGTATTGGCAGGTTTCTTCGCCCGAAAGAGCAGTAAAGATTTTGAGGATGCGATAGTTGCCAGTACCCAACAATTGCTTTTCAGTACTGCCGAAGCTAAAGCCGAGTCCATCGAAGCATTTGTTTTCGATATCCAGAAAAAACTCGAATTTGTTGCCAATGATCCCAGGGTTAAGGCTGCTGCCGCGAACAACAAGTCATACGAAGATGTTATAAAGACTGAAGGGCATTCAGTTCTCGGGGCTGTTTACGAACAATTGTCGGACAAGGTGCATGGGATATACAGGACAGATGCCAAGGGGATAGTGCAATCGAGAATACCATGGGAGGCGTCCAGGCTTGGCAATGATTATTCAGCTAAACCGGGCATCAGGATGGTCATGGAAACTCATAAGCCCTGTGTCAGTGAATTGTTTACATCAAATTCCGGCAAGAAATGTTTTTCTGTCTGCTATCCCGTCTTCAAGAAAAAAAAGTTTGTCGGTGTTGTTCGAGCTGCGGTCCATTTAAGTACAATACAGGAAATGGTAAAAGAGATCAGGGTCGGCCGAAAAGGTTATGTGCAGATAATAGATGATGACGGCTGGGTATTAGCTCATGCCAACGACAAACACATCGGCGAGGACATTATTGAAACAAGAAAACAAGTCTTTCCGGGCCATGATTGGTCCGAGGTAGAAGAGATTGCCAGGAAAATGAAAAGCGGAAAAAGAGGCACAGCCACTTATCATTCAGTATGTTGGCATGATGAAGATCCGCAAGTAGCTAAGAAATTGATCGCCTTTACCCCGATTAGATTTGGCAGCGAGTTGTGGTCGTTAGGTGCCGTGATAAAGTATGATGAAGTTTCAGCGCCTGTCAAGGCTCACTTCAGGGAAATGGTAGCAAGTTCGGTATTGGTAATGCTGGTTTTGATTGTAACTGCAGTTTGGTTTCACAGGATCCAGAAAGAAAAAGCAAATCTGGCAAATGAGATACGCTCGGCAGAAAAACTGCGAACGCTGAATGATCTGCTGAGCAAGAAGGCAACTGAACGAAAAGAGGTCCAGGAGCTCCTTAAGGCAAACATGTCCAAACTGGAACGAGTCCAGTATGCAACATTAAACATGATGGAGGACGCCGAAGCGGCCAAAAAGGAAACAGAAGAAGTAAACCGAGACCTTGAGTTAGCAACCGCACGGGCCAACCATTTGGCTTCACATGCAGAGATGGCCAATATGGCAAAAAGTCAGTTTCTTGCAAACATGAGCCATGAGATACGAACGCCGATGAACGCTATTATTGGTTTCAGCGATCTGCTGGCCGACGAAGACCTGACCGACGAGCAAAAAGAAGAAGTTAACATCATCAGGGATTCCAGCAATAATCTGCTGGCGCTCATCAACGACATCCTGGATTTTTCCAAGATCGAAGCCGGCCAGCTCGATATTGAGACCATCGACTGCTCATTGGGGAAGATGCTTAATTCTCTCGGGTCATTGATGAGATCAAAGGCGACTGGAAAAGGACTTGAATTTGAAATTGTAGAAGACAACGGTTTGCCCGCAGAAATACGCAGCGACCCCACTCGTTTGCAACAGTGCCTGATCAATCTTGTTGGAAATGCCATTAAATTCACTAAAAAAGGGCACGTATACATGAACGTTTCTCTGACCGAGCAGGAAGGTAAGCCATTTATCTGTTTTGACGTCGAAGATACGGGCATCGGTATACCAGAGGACGTGCAACAGACAATATTCGAGTCGTTTTCGCAAGCCGACGGAAGCACAACTCGTAAATACGGCGGTACAGGGCTGGGGCTGACAATAACGAAGCAGTTGGCAGAACTTCTCGGCGGAGACGTTAGTGTGACCAGCGAGGAAGGTAAGGGATCAACATTCTCGCTTGTAATACCTGCCGGCGTCGATGTAATGAAACAGCCTTTCCTCGACCGTCACAATATTGGCGGGATGTTGGAAGCGGACTACGATAAATCCGATTGTGTCAATTATTCAGGCCATTGTTTAGTTGCTGAGGATGTAGCAACCAACCAGATGGTTATCAAGAAAATGCTGGAAAATGTCGGAGTTGAAGTGACAATTGTAAATGACGGCACCGAAGCGGTCCAGCAGGCACAGGAAGCATCTTTTGATGTAATTTTCATGGATATTCATATGCCAAAAATGAATGGATATGAAGCGACAAGGACACTCAGAGGCAAAGGAGTAACGACACCGATTGTTGCGTTAACTGCTAATGCGATGAAAAATGATGACGAAAAGTGCTTCAAAGCCGGTTGCGATGATTATATATCCAAGCCTATTGAACATGCCAAACTAATGGAGATGCTGCAAAAATATCTACCGGTTAAAGCGTGTGCCTAGTACTCTATCCCTGATAAAAATCAGGATCAGCTTGCTGCAATCAGCCATCCGCTGTGTTCGGCTCCATCGGCAATGCTACAACATTGCCTGCTTCGCCGGCCTTGCGGCTGACTAATTGAGCTGGCGCTGAATCCAGAATTTTACAGGGGACAAAGCACTAGCTTAGCAGCCCGACTCATCGCCGGATATCTTTACAACATCTCCCACAGCCATAAACCGACTGTTATTCTGCTACGATATTCTTGAGCGTCTGGTACCCGTAATGTGCCATCAGGTTGTCCAGGATCACCATCGCGGTGTAGTTCTCCGCGACCGGCCAGATACGTCCGGCGATCGTAGGATCGCGACGTGTGATCGCTGCCAGGTCCGTATTTTCCAGAGTGTACTTATCGATGGTATGCTGCGGACGGTCGATAGTTGGCGTAGGCTTGACCGCCAGTTTTACCACGATATCCTGTCCGGTTGAAAGTCCGCCTGTTATCCCGCCTGCCTGGTTCGAGTCGAACACGACCTTGCCGTCTTCCGAATGCATCTGGTCGTTACTCTCAAATCCGGTCATATCCTTAACGGCAAAACCTGCGCCGACTTCGACACCCTTGACTGCTCCGATACCGAGCATTTTGCCAAGTTCACCGTCAAGCTTATCGAAAACAGGTTCGCCAAGACCTGCCGGAACTCCCATAACAACAACTTCCACGATACCGCCTGAAGAGTCACCGGTCTGTGTGATCTTGTTGCACGCATCGACCATCGCATTCGAAGCGTCGATGTCCGGGCAGCAGAGAATGTGGTGAACGCCGTACTTGTCGAGTATCTCAGCGGGAACCATTTCTTTTTGGGTGTCGCGGATAGGATCGATCTCTTTTTCGATCTGCGCCATGACTGCCATCTTTTCGAGGAACCGCATTTCAGGTTTGATACGGCCGCCGACATAGACATTCTGGTAAAACGGGTCATAGTCGTGGCGCATCTTCTTGTATGCTTCGGTGTATTCGTAGATCTTCTGGTGATCGACTTCAGGACAGGCAACGCCGGCAGCTTCTTTTATATACGAGAAGACCTTGATGCCGCATTTGGCAAGCACTTTCTTGGCGACATAGCCGGCGCCGACGATCGTTGAGGTATAACGTCCGCTGAATATTCCGGCACCGATCGCGTCATCGTCAGGACCGTACTTCATGAACGATGCGTAAGAGGCATGCCCCGGACGCGGTGTGCGGTTCGTGTCCTGATACTGCTTGATATGGATAAAATGCCTGTCAAGGTTGGGTATCAGTATTGTAAACGGGGTGCCATTGGTATGGTTCCAGTTTCCAGCCCCTTCGATGGTATCGGCTGCGTTGACACCGGTATATATGACCGGCAGGTCCGGTTCTTTTCGCGGGCTTGACAATTCATCCGCACCGGGTTTCCTAAGGAGAAGATCGCCGTATATTTCCTGCTCGCTGATAAGCATGCCCGGAGGATTGCCCTGAATAGTGGCACTTAAACCATCCTGATAGGAACCGCCTGAAACGGTAACCTGAAAATTGCGTCCAAAATGACAACCTAACATCGATATAGCTCCTAAAAAAATTTTAGTCAGTTATTTCCATATTCGCTCCCAGCCCGCGCATTAACTTGACGTAATCCGGGAACGTTACATTTACTGCTTCGGCGGTGTCGATGACACAT
>DAOVIC010000057.1 GCA_030671565.1 Anaerohalosphaeraceae bacterium | reverse complement strand
TGCATTCTCGCACCGCCGCTGCTGCTGACAACGACAAGCGGCAAAGACTCCGCGATCGCCATCTCAACTGCCTGGCAAAACTTCTCGCCGACAACCATCCCCATGGACCCGCCAAGAAACTCAAAATTCATCACCGCAAGCACCAATCCTCGCCCGCGAATAAAAGCTTTACCGGCAACCATCCCCTCGTTGATCTTCGCAGGATCGTCAACTTTGATACGATCTTTATACTTAACCCCCAGCGCCTCGAATTCAAGCGGATCGGTAGACTCAAGCCCCGCACATATCTCCTCGAACGAACCATTATCGACAAGTTGATTAACACGTGTAACCGCGTTGATACGGAAATGATAATCGCATTCAGGACAGACCCTCCCATTCTCGTCCACCTTCTTGCTAAACAGCATATGCTGACAAGCCGGGCACGCAAGCCACAACCCCTCCGGCATTTCCCGGCGAGGCTTAAGCGAATAGCCTTCCCACGTAGATTTTGTCTTTTTTGCCATAAATATACAAACGGCCAACCCTGGCCGGATCTCTCCCAAAACCTTACATCAGCAGGACTTACAACAATCCCGCAAGCTCACATATACCCGTTGCGGTGTTCATCTCTCCGGGTATCCTGAAGTCTGATTATACCACGTGTTAACTAAAAAGGCTAGCCTTTCTTTGCCCCGGCCCGTATAGCCTCAATTGCCTCGGCCCGGTCAGAATGCGAAAATATCGCGTGTCCCACAACCAGCGTATCCGCACCATAACCAACCGCAACACCGGCAGTTTCACTGACGATCCCGCCGTCAACCTCGATACGAACCCCAGCGCCGACACACTCACGTATCTTAGCGCACTTTTGTGCAGCCTCGTCGATAAACTTCTGCCCGCCAAACCCGGGATGAACTGTCATCACAAGAACCATCTCGCAATGAGGTGCAACATCGAGCACACTCTCAACCTCAGTCTCAGGATTCAGCGTCACCCCGACACTAACGCCAAGGTCATGCAGTTTTTTCACAAAATCAAGCGGCTTATCGACCGTCTCGATATGAAATGTAATATGATCGGAACCGGCAGCGACAAATTTCTCAGCATAACTTTCAGGATCGCTGATCATAAGATGCGTATCAAGAAAAAGCCCAGTGCACTTTCGAAGCGATGCAACAACACCCGGACCGATAGTTATATTAGGAACAAAATGACCGTCCATAATATCAAGGTGGATCATCTTTACCCCAGCCGCCTCAACTTCAGCGATCTCACTGCCAAGCCGAGAAAAATCCGCCGAAAGAATAGAAGGGGATATCTCAATAGTACCAGTTTCAGGTAATCGCAAAATACCAATCCTTAAATAAAACAGTTTCGCCGAAGGTGAGTCCGCAATTTTGCATTTTAATTTTTGATTTTTAAACTACTTCTCGTCGAGTATAGCGAGGCATTTAAACTGCTTGCCCTCAAGGAACTCCAAAGACGCTCCGCCGCCGGTCGAAATATGACTGACCTTGTCTTCAAGCCCAAGATTAACGATCGCCGTCGCACTGTCACCGCCGCCGATAACGCTCCTTGCACCCTTGCTCGTCGCTTCCGCAACCGCCTGTGCAACGCACTTAGTACCCGCATCGAAAGGCTCAAGCTCGAACACACCCATAGGCCCGTTCCACACGATAGTCTTGGCACTTGCAACTTTACTCGCAAAAAGTTTACTCGACTCGGGACCAATATCCAAACCTTCCCAATCGGCATCGATATCGCCCGTTACAACCCTGTTCTCTGCATTCGCCTTAAATTCCTGAGCGATCACGGTATCGACAGGAAGCACTATCTCGCACCCGACATCTTCCGCCTGACCAAGCAGCTCGTTCGCCTTGTCGATAAAATCATCTTCGCAAAGGCTGTTACCGATCTGTTTGCCCTGCGCCTTAAAGAACGTATAAGCCATCGCTCCGCCGATCAAAATACTATCCACTTTACGCATAAGATTCTCGATGACAGCAAGCTTATCGGAAACCTTAGCACCCCCAAGGATCGCAATAAAAGGCTTCTCGGCAGTTTCAACCGTCTCACCAAGAAACTTAAGTTCCTTCTCAATAAGAAATCCGCTCACACGATCCTTACCTTCCATCATAACAGGTACGGTATACATCGAAGCGTTATCCCGATGCGCCGTCCCGAAAGCATCGCAAACATAAGCGTCCCCAAGAGATGCGATCTTCCTGGCAAACTCGTCCTTCGCCGCCCTCAACTGCTCATCCTCTTTCGCAGCCTTATCCTTGATAGTCTCGGCGTTATGAAAACGAAGATTCTCAAGCATCATTACATCGCCGGCCTTTAAAGCAGCAGCTTTCGCCTCAACATCGTCACCAATGCAATCGTCGGCAAGGGCAACGTCCTTACCAAGCAATTCACCAAGCCGTTTGGCAACAGGAGCAAGCGACATCTTATCGTTGCGCTTGCCCTTGGGACGTCCAAGATGGCTCATAAGAATTAGCGAGCCGCCGTTATCAAGAACATGCTTAATAGTAGGCAGCGCCTTGGTTATACGACCGTCATTAGTAATATTGCACGCAGCGTCAAGCGGAACATTAAAATCGCAACGCATCAAAACTTTCTTACCTTCAACATTAATATCCGCTACTGTCTTCTTAGCCATCTCTGATAAGCCTTCCTGATAATAATAACAATGTGTATTTTCAAAAGCCGGGAAAACCCCCCAGCAAACCCTATATCGCAAGAATTGTACCCAAAAACCCAAAAAAGTCAAATTCTTTCTACCAACCCAAATGGTAACTCGCGGCAGAACCCAATTTCAGCGGGATATCACAACGTATCGCCAGTAATAAACTTGACAACGTCTTACTATTATACTAATTTTAAAAAGAAATTTATGTGCAGTTGTTATACACTAAAGCAACCGGCGAACAGGAAGGCTATCTTGGGATCAGTAGGCAAATATATAAGAAAAGCATGGCACTTTGGGCTTAATAGATATTGCCCGGTCTGCAACAGTCATGTAAGAAAGTTTTACCCATTCGGCCTGAATAATCGTCCCGATGCCAGGTGTCCCGTCTGCGACATGCTCGAAAGGCACCGTGCAATATGGTTATTATTAAAACAAAAAACAAATCTCACGGATGGCCAGCCTAAAAAGATGATGCACGTAGCCCCTGAAGGAGCGATGGAAAAATTATTCAGAAATATCGAAGGAATTGACTATCTTTCCGTTGATTTATTAAACCCGAATGCCATGGAGAAAGTGGACATCACCAACATCCCTTACGCACAAGCCGAGTTTGATATTATTTATTGTTCACATGTACTTGAACATGTACCAGATGATAAAAAGGCAATGAGCGAGTTTTACAGAATTCTAAAACCGGGCGGTTGGGCATTGATCTGCGTTCCTGTTACCACGGATAAAACGTTCGAGGACCCGACGGTAACAGACCCAAAAGAACGCGAAAAACTATTCGGACAAAGTGATCATGTTCGGCAATACGGCCCGGACGTCGCCGAAAGACTTGAAGCAGTCGGATTTGACCTGCAAAGTTTCCCGCCGACCTCATTTATGTCTCAACAGGACATCGCTAAATGCGCCATTGGCGAAGCTGCACAGCAACCGCTTTTTTATTGCAAAAAAACTTGATTTAAACGGCTTTTGTTAAAACACAAAAAAAGGCGAACCAGCCAACTGGTTCGCCTTTGATATTTCAGCTATCTTAAATTACAGCTTTGCAAGCTTTTCCATCATATCGACAGTACGGTTCGAGTAACCCCACTCGTTGTCGTACCATGAAACGACCTTAACGGTCTTGCCCTGAACCATCGTGCAAAGGCTGTCGAAAATGCTCGAAGCAGGATTGCCAACGATGTCACTGCTGACGATCGGCTCGTCGCAATATTCCAGGATACCCTTCAAAGGACCTTCCGCTGCAGCCTTGACAACAGCGTTAACCTCTTCAACGGTTACTTCCTTGCCAAGATCGGCAACAAGGTCGACACAGCTGCCCGTGATAACAGGAACGCGAAGTGCATAACCGTCAAGCTTACCGTTAAGTTCCGGGATAACCTTACCGACTGCAGCAGCAGCACCGGTAGTTGTCGGAATAATATTCTGAGCAGCAGCACGAGCACGACGCATATCGCTATGGATCTGGTCGCAAACGTTCTGGTCGTTCGTATAACCGTGAACTGTAACCATCAGACCCTTTTCGATACCGAATGCATCGTTAAGAGCTTTGCTCAAAGGAGCAAGACAGTTAGTAGTACAGCTCGCATTTGAAACACAGGCTGTATCAGCTGTCATAGCTTCGGTGTTTACACCAAGAACCACGGTAGCATCGATAGCGTCCTTAGCAGGAACCGTCAAAACAACCTTCTTAGCGCCGGCCTTGATATGATCGCCATATCCGCCCTTTGCACTTTCACGGTCGCGGAAGATACCAGTTGCCTCGACAACGACATCAACACCCATAGCGCCCCAAGGCAAAGCAGCTGGACTTCTCTCAGCTATAACTTTAACCTCTTTGCCGTTGATGACGATAGCATCGTCTTTAGTTTCGACAGTGCCGGCCCATTTGCCGAAAACAGTGTCATACTTGAAAAGATGAGCCAGGCTCGATACAGGTGCCAGGTCGTTAATAGCTACCAGTTCCAGGTCGCCTGCTCTCTGGATAATAATCCGGGCGACTGCACGGCCGATACGGCCAAAACCATTGATTGCAACTTTAGTTGCCATTGTGAAAACTCCTTATCTTAATAAAATGTTAATATACGTTGCATGCGCAGCATCATCCGCGCCAGTACAAACAAAGCCCATAATCTAGGCACGACATGCCCCACTGTCAAGAACTTTTCCCAACAAACACAAGTGGTGCCGCCTAACCCCATATCCCAAAAAGACTTAAGAAAAAAAGCGGTCATCTCGCCGCATACTGACCCGCAAAATCCGCTTCGTCTCCCCCGTAACCTTAACAGCCTCACAACCCCGAACCGGAGCGACCCACAAAATCTTCTCCCCGTCAGCAACAATAACAACCTCCCGTTTCACCTCCCCATCGACCCGACCAGCCGTCAAAAACTTTCCAACCTTCTTCTCCCCAGCTTGCCCCAAAGGCCAAAACCGATCTCCCTCCTTACGTCGCCTGACCACAAGCTCCCCAGCCACCCGATCCGCATCAAAGCATTCAACAAAACGATCTTTACTTTCCACAAACCCCGCCAGATCGAAACCCGAACCATCGATCTCCTCAACCTCAAACACCCATCCCCCAAAACAAAC
The DNA here is from genome assembly GCA_030671565.1 of Anaerohalosphaeraceae bacterium. The sequence goes on along the minus strand of DAOVIC010000057.1, from coordinate 4,432 downwards.
CGCGCCGCCGGCAACCAACCCAACTTCCTCTAAAACTAAAGGTTCCGTAAACCTTTTCTTCTCAAAAACTACCGTCTCCCTGCCAACGCTAACCTCACATCCGCCCGGCAAAGACATCCCGCCATTTTTTTCTTCGCATATCCTCCCGATCTGCCGGTAATGCCCCTCAGTAACATCCCTCTCCCCACAGCCGACCAATCCGATGATCCGCCGAACAACCTCAAATCGAACGATCGCCCCAAGCCCGGCAAGGGCACCCTTGTCGACCACAACCCTGTCGGCCGCCTCTGTTACAAACTCCGAAAAAAACTCATCCGCCTTGCCCCCGACAACTTTCTCCAGCCGCTGCGCACTTTGCGACAACTCCCACAGCTTCTCGCAAAGCTCCCCCGAATCATCGATCGCAGGCAAAACCAGATGCCGGATTCGATTCCGAGTAAAAACAAGCTCCGCATTAGTATGATCGTCCCGCCACGCAATACAATGCTTGCTGCAGTACCGCAAAATCTCCGCCTTACTAACACAAAGCAAAGGCCGAACAAACCTCCCCGAAAATCCCCCAGACCTCAAAACCCGCTTCGGCCAGATACCACCAAGCCCGCGAAACCCGCACCCGCGACCAAGCCGATGCACCAAAGTCTCAGCATTATCATCCATATGATGCGCCGTCGCAATACACCCAAACCCCTCACTCTCGGCGATCTCCAAAAGCGCTCCCATCCGCAGCACCCGACCAGCCGTCTCAACAGAAAGCCCATTCTCCCGCCCATAGCCGGCAACGTCGACCCGCCGACAAAAAACCTCAACCCCCAATTCCTTCGCAGCATCGACAACAAACCCCTCATCCCCATCCGAAATTGCCCCGCGCAATCCATGATTTACATGCCCGGCCCCGATCTCACATTCCAAAGCACCCTCATCCCGCAAACGGCACAACACCCGCAAAAGCGCAACAGAATCAGCCCCGCCGGAAACCGCAACCAGAACTTTACTCCCGTCCGCAATAAGTCCCGCCGATCGGATAAACTCAAGAACAGATTGTTCAAAACCATCAATCATCGAACCCCTATGACCCAAGTTGACCGAAGCGAAATCACGAAGCACATCGCCAATCAACGAAAAAAAACGGGCCCCTCGCAAACAGCGAAAAGGCCCGTACCCAAATCTTTTGTATCATCTCACCTAAGGGCTCTCTCGCCCGAAGAATTATTCATCAATTTCAGTACCCGGCATAACAGGCTTATCGCGATCTACCTTAACATCGCTTTTCGTCATCTCAAGTATCCGCATCTTCGCGAACTCCATATTACCCTCGAACTTCTGCTCGTTAGGATTGTTATACGCCAGCTGATAAAGTACCAGTGCCTCTTTCCGCATCTGCAAACGACGGTCAAGAGTATAAGCCGCCTTAAACCGCGCCGGATAAGGAGTATTGGCATCCCACTGGAATGCACGCTGATAATATATCGCCGCTATCTCGTAGTCCTTGAAATGCTCGTAGATCTTTGCCGCCTTGTAAGCACAGTTGTCGATCTTGTCGCTGTTCGGATAACTTGCGATCAAGAGGTTATACTTCCGCAAAGCAGCCCGAAGTTTCCCTTCGTCTTTAATGATCGCACCGGAACTTTTATTGATCTTTTCTGCCTCATCGTAAAGAGCATCCGCCGCTTCGATAGTATCAACTGCCTGAAGGTTCGCATCGATCGACGCCGCCGGCATGATATAACGATACTGGGCTCCGGCGTTCAGCGAAGCAAGCTCACGCGTTGCCCAATTAAGCTTAACTGCATCCCCGGACCCCTTATAATATTCGACAAGTTTCTCCAGGCCTGTTCTATAAGCTGCCCGATACCCGGCCATCTCTTCGACAAGATCGACTTCACCCGCATCCGGAACACCGAACCCTTCGATCATCGCCGCGGTCGAAAGTTCTGGATCGGCACGAAAACGCGGGTCATCTTTGGCAACTTCCTCGACACAACCGGAAATCAAAACCACCGATACCAAAAAACCAACAATAAAAAGCTTTCTACTCATAATAAACTCCTTTATATGAACCCGGAACATCCATCAATATTACACACAAATCAGCGTTAAAAATAACATCTTATAACCACATGTCAAGACCAATAAAAATCCATAACCAAAAACCCCTCTAAACCAACAAAATTCAGCTATAGAGATATCTCACCCAAAGGCCGAAACCGCAGCTTCTGCTTTCTGTCTTTTACCTTTTGCCCATTCCCTGTTTTTCACCACACCGCCTCCGCATAGGGCCCGACCGGACCGTCTGGTTTGGGTTTTGGCCGTGATTTGATAATTGCCTCGGCGATCGCAACATCAGCTTTCCGCGTGATCTTGATATTTGAATGATCCGTCTCAACGATAGAAACCTTCTCCCCGATCGCCTCAACAAGCTGCGAATCATCGCTGATCGTACTTTTATCAAGATTATCAAGGTTTTTATAGGCCCTTACAAGCAGCTCTTTCTCGAATACCTGCGGAGTCTGCGCCTCATAAAGCCCGCTCCTGTCAACCGTCTCAACGATCTGATCATTTTCCACACGTTTTACCGTCCCAACGATCGGACAGGCAAGCATCGCTGCCGCCGACTTATCCGCCTCTGCAAAAACCCCGTCGATCCACTTATCCGTCAAGCAGCACCTCACCGCATCATGTACCGCGACAAGTTCGATATCATCTGCGACAAGCTCAAGCGCCTTGCTTACAGTCTCAAACCGCTCACTGCCGCCAAGACAAAGCTTTGCCCCCATAAAATTAAGCGTCGCTTCATATTTGATCTGTATGATTTCTTCATCATCGGGATTTATCACGACAAGTATTTGCTTGACCTCGTCGCGATTGGCAAAAAAATCAACACTGCGCAAAAAACAGGCCCGCCCTCCAACCTCAACAAAAGGCTTCTTAGTCTTACCGCCAAACCGAACCCCCGACCCGGCTGCACAAATAATAACACAAACATTTTTCACAACAAAAACCTCATTTCCTGTAAACGCCCCCAAAGCTGGCTCAATACTCGATCCCCTCCCGCGCACTTACTCCCTTATCGTACGGATGCTTTACCAATTTCATCTCTGTAACAAGATCGGCAAGAGCTATCAGTTTTTTACTCGCTCCTCTGCCAGTCATCACCAGCTCAACATGTTTATCTTTTCTTTCAATAAGCTTGCCGATCTCATCCACCGACGCAAGATCGTTCTTAACACAAAACACGATCTCGTCGAGTATTATCACATCGTATACCCGGTCCTGTGCATAAGCGGTTATCTTCGCAAGCACCTGGCGCACCTTTTGCCGCATACGCTTAACCGCCTCTGCGTCCTTTGGCGACGTGGCCATATCCCACGGCTCGTCAAGCATCTTAACAGTGATCTCCTCGATCCGCACGACGGATTTGCGTTCGCCAAGATCAAGATTATCCGGCTTAAGGAACTGATAAATAAGCACACGGTTCCCATGTCCAGCCGCCCGAAGCGCAAGCCCAAACCCTGCCGTCGTCTTGCCCTTACCATTACCAGTATAAATTTCAACAAGTCCCTTTTTAAGCATGCCACCATCTTAAACCCAACGCCCGGACTCGGAAAGAACAAAACCACAAAAGTTTTTTTCGTGGAATTGCTCTAACACAGGCATATAGGCAAAAAACAAGGGTTGTTTGTATCTTATCCGGTTCTAATCAGAAAAAATCGGTTTTTTTCTCGTTTTTCCTGTAACATACCCATAAAATAAAAGTCTTATTAATATGTGGGCGAATTGCCCGAAGCAATATTACCTCATATTTTTCGGAGAAATAAGATGAAGAATTTGTCACTTGCAGCAAAGCAGGTCCTCCTTTTAACCGTACTGGCATCCGCATTTCTCGTCTCACATGCAAACGCCGCAGAAAATGACCCCATGGATATAATACCCGCAGACTCGCTCTTCTGTATACGAGTCAACAATTTTGATCAGTCTATGGCATCTCTCGACCAGTACCTGGCCGGTGCATCGCCGATGCCAATGGGCGTATCAATGATGGCCCGTCCGATGCTGGGAATGGCTTTAGGCGATGTAACCCTTGCCAATGTCGATACCACCGCCGGAAGCTTCGCGGTTTTCGCAGCCGTCGTCGGCGAACAGGATACTCCGCGATCTGCAAAGGAAAGCATATTCTTTGGAGCTTTGATACCGGTAACAGATTACAAAAAGTTCATCGAAGAAAACCCAAACTGCGCAGAAGCCGACCCAAGCGGAGTCTCGAAGATCACAAGCAGCAGCATGCAGGGCCAGTCAAAAACATTGCTGGTAAAACAAGCCGGTTCAATGGCACTGCTTACAACACCGGATGCCTATGACAAACTCATCAAGATCACAGGATCTTTCGACAAAGAAAACTCCCTCAATGCCATCCTCGACCCCGACCAGGTAACCC
>DAOVIC010000079.1 GCA_030671565.1 Anaerohalosphaeraceae bacterium | reverse complement strand
CAAAGGCTATTCCTCTTGATGATAACATCGATGAGTTCAACGAGTAGTAGTGTAGTATAGTTTAATAGCATCAACACAGGCGGGCAGGATAAAAATCTTGCCCGCCTGTTTCATTTCACGAAAACTATACCCCCAACCCTACCTCCCCGAAGATGGAACAGCAATGATACCGGCAGTAGACAAATTACCCGACATGTGCAAAACAGCAGCAAACGTATGGTGTTTTTACAGGTGCTTTTGGCGTAGAGCACCAGGTTACTGGACTTCGCTCAGGGTGACAAAAAAAGTAGCGGGTCACGGGTCGGGGAATTGAATTGATAGGTGGTCCGGGGGGTGCTATAATGTTTTTATGGTTCGTAAAAAAGCTAAGGTCTATTCTGTTAATGAGGTTAATACGCTTGTTAAGGTCGCTTTGGAAGAGCGGCTTCCTTCTCGTATTGTTGTGCGCGGTGAGGTTAGCGGTTGGCGGCCTCATTTAAGCGGGCATTGCTATTTTTCGCTTAAGGATAAGGGAGGGATATTGCCTTGTGTGATGTGGAAAAGCAAGGTTAAGGGGGTTAAGTTTGCTGTTGAGGACGGGCAGAGTGTGCTTGCGACGGGGTATGTGGACGTTTATACGCCTGGCGGGAAGTATCAATTCTATGCTGATAAACTTGAGATCGCAGGAGTTGGACAATTGCAGCTTCGGTTCGAGGAAATGGTTAAGAGGCTTAAAGGGGAGGGGCTTTTTGAGGAAGAGCATAAACAGTCGCTGCCGCCCTACCCGATGCGGATCGGTATTGTAACCAGCGGGTCGGGGGCTGCGGTTCGCGATATTGCCGATAGCATTTACAGCCGGTGGCCTTGTGCGAAATTGTATCTGTACCCGGCTGCGGTGCAGGGTAAAGGAGCAAGCAGGGAAATCGCTGATGCTGTCAATGCGATCAACCGGCGGAATGCGAAGCTGAAGCTCGATGTTATGATCGTCGGGCGCGGCGGCGGGTCGATGGAGGATCTTTGGGCGTTCAATGAGGAAGTTGTTGCGCGGGCGATATTCGCGTCGAAGGTTCCGGTGATAAGTGCTGTGGGGCATGAGATCGATTTTACTATCGCGGATTTTGTTGCCGATGCGCGGGCTTCTACGCCGACAAAAGCGGGTGTGATCGCGGTGCCTGATGCGGAAGAGGTAGTTGAGAGATTGGAGGGGACGCAAAGGCGGCTGGAAGGGAGCGTTTCGAATAAGGCAGCGGTTTGCGGGCATGAGCTTAGGGCGATTTGTGCGAATGTTGCGTTTAGCCGGCCTGATATGGTGGTTGTTAACGCGGTGCAGCGAGTGGATGAGGCGGCGGAACGTCTGAAAGGATGCGAAAAAGATCTGATTTTGGATCATTGGGAGGATTTGCGGGAGACGTATGAGCAGGTCAGGGAGATCGAGCCGCATCGGCTTTTGGGATTGAAAAAACTGGAGGTGGGGACGGCTGCGAGCGATATGCGGAAAGCGATGGGGGAAGTACTTGGAAAAAATATGTTGCAAATTACAGCGGTTGAGAATAGATTAGCGGGACTTGATCCGCGGGGTGTGCTCAAACGCGGGTACAGTATCACGATGAATGAAAAAACCGGCAAGGCGATACGGTCGGCGAGCGAAGTTGCCGAGGGGGATGTTGTTGTCACTGAGCTTGCGAGCCGGGAGAAGATAAGAAGCAAAATGATCGGTGGTAGCTAGAGATTTAAAGAGCTGCGATTTGAGGTTTTTGAAATGGCACAGAAGAAAAATGATATTGGTAAACTGAAGTTCGAGGAAGCTGTGGATGCTCTGACGGAGATCGTTGGGAACATTGAAAGCGGCGAGATCGAGCTTGAGGCTAGTCTTGAACAGTATGAACGCGGGATGGGATTGATCAAGCATTGCCGTGGCATTTTGGAGAAGGCTGAGAAGCGGATCGAGAAGATATCCGAGGAGAACAAGGCGAAAGAGGATGTCGAGGAAGATGAAGGCGGCGAACTGTTCTAGCACTGGTTAGATAATGATTTTTGCGAGCGTGGCGGAATTGGCAGACGCGCCAGGTTTAGGTCCTGGTATCCTTTGGGATGTGTAGGTTCGACTCCTATCGCTCGTATCTGCATTTTAAGCTCAATAACAAGGTTTCTTAGCCTTGTGTTGAGCTTTTTTTATGGGCTCATATAAGTCTAATGTGAAAATTTATGTGAAAAAATTGTGTGGGTCTTTATTCTAGAATTATTTTTGGAGTAAACGCAGATAAGAGAAAGTGAAACGAAACAGTACCGAGCGGCATAATTGGCAAGCCAAGTGTCCGCCGTCTGTTTAGTACCTCAATTTTTTACATTCTTTGGGCTACTCTTTTTATTGCCCTTAGGAGCACTTCTCCTGGTGGTTTTATTACGTGTGCCTGGCATCCTAATTCGTAACACTCGGCAGCGAGATGCTTATTGTCGTCTGCTGCCAGCATTATTGTGGAGATGTCCATTAGATGTTTGTCGTTTTTGATCTCTTTCAGGATATGTATGCCGTCTACTTTCGGCATTCTGATGTCCAGCAACATGATATACCTGTTTGAGTTTTTGCTTGGGTGGCCGTCACCTTTTAGGAAGTCGAGGATCGCCTGTCCGTCTTCAAACCAGATTATTTCGTTTTGAACACCTGCCTTTCGTAAACAACATTCGGTCAGAATGTAATGGTTGCGGTCATCTTCGGCAACCAATATTACGAGGTTGTCACTTAAGCTTAATAGAAAATCCTTCTTTTCAAGCTGCATACTTTTCCCTCTCAACACAAAGATGCGAATAATCTGACGGACCGGACTTTAATTCACTTTACTGCCCATTCATCGGATAGATTACGCTTAATCTCATAAAACAATACGCAATACCCTCGTTTTCTATGAGATACCGGATATTATAACTATCGGATTATTAGTGGTTAAGCTTGAAAAATTGGAATGTTTTATACACTTTATAGGTGTCCACAGAGTTTTTTTGTGAATCGGTGTTATCCACCTGCTAATTTTACGTTGTAGTTTTGTTTTTTTAGTTCCTGAAGTATCTTTTCGCGGTGGTCGCCCTGTATCTCTATTATGCCGTCTTTTAGCGATCCCCCGGCTCCGCATGTGTTTTTTAGCTTTCTGGCCAGTTTTTTCAGGTCCGCCGGGGGTAGAGGTATTCCGGTGATGAGGGTTACTGCTTTGCCTTTTCTGCCTTTTGTTTCTTTGCTTATTCGTACTATCCCGTCGCCTTGATATTCGGGGACCTGTTCAGAGCAGGTGCATTTGTCTATCGGGTTCGAGCAGTTGGGGCACATTCTTCTGTGTTCTGTTGAGAAGACGAGGCCATCGTTTCTTTTTTTGTCGTATGCCATAATTGTAATGCTCCCCTGTCCGGGCAGCTTAGCAAGGGCTATATCCGGTTTGGCTGTTTAAACCTTTTTTATTGCGGCTGCGCAGGCTTTTAGTTCCGGTATTTTTGCTATGGGGTCGAGCACATCGTTTGTCAGGATGTTTGCCGGCGCTTCTTTGAAGTGGAACGGCATGAATAGCCATCCTTTGCCAATGTCTTTGATTACTTTTGCCGTGGTTGTTACGGTTCCCCTCCTTGTTGTTACCTGCACCCTGCCGCCGTTTCGTATTGATAACTCTTTTGCGTCTTTTGAATTTATTTCGACGTAGCCTGTCGGTGATTTCTGGTTTATTGCTGCGGACTTTCTTGTCATTGTTCCTGTGTGGAACTGGTATAGCTGGCGTCCTGTCGTCAAGAGGAATGGGTAGTCCTGGTCCGGTGATTCGGCTGGGGGGTTGAAGTTTACGGCGTGGAACCTGCCAAGGCCCCGTGCGAATTTGTCTTTGTGCAGGTACTTTGTGCCGGGATGGTTTTTGTCGGTGCACGGCCATGCAATGCCCAGTTTGTCGATGCGGTCGAATGAGATCCCTGCGTAGATCGGTGAGACGGATGCGATCTCGTCCATGATCTGTGCGGCGTCTGCGTAGTGCATGTCGAAGCCCATTCTTTTTGCGATCTCGCATGTAATCTGCCAGTCTATTCGGGACTGGCCGGGTGCGTTGAGTGCCTTTCTTACCCGCTGGACGCGTCTTTCGGTGTTCGTGAAGGTTCCGTCCTTTTCGGCGAAACTTGCGGCGGGAAGAACTACGTCTGCGTATTGTGCGCTTTCGGTCAGGAAGATGTCCTGGACGACGAGAAATTCGACGTCTTCCAGACTTTTTCTGGTGCGATTCAGGTTGGGATCGGAAAGTGCCGGGTTTTCGCCCATGAAGTATAGCGCCTTGATGCTGCCTTTTTCGACGGCGTGCATAATTTCTACTACGGTTAGGCCCTTGTTGGGGGAGAGTTTGGCGGACCATGCCTCTTCGAATTTTTTGCGGTTGGTCTTGTCTTCTACCGACTGATAGCCGGGGTATACGTTGGGGAGTGCTCCGAGGTCGCATGCGCCCTGTACGTTGTTCTGGCCGCGGAGCGGGTTTACACCGGCGCATTCTTTGCCGACGTTTCCTGTTACCATGGCAAGGTTAGCAAGCGAGAGGACGTTGTCGGTTCCGGTTGAGTGCTGGGTAATTCCCATGCTGTAGACGATGCTTGCGGCGGATGCCCCTGCGTATGTTCGTGCAATTTCGCGTATCTGTTCGGCTGGGACGGTTGTAATTTTTTCGGCCCATTCGGGAGTGCAGTCTTTTACCGCGGAAGCCATTTCCCGGAAGTTTTCGGTGCGATGTTCGATGAAGTCTTTGTCGGCGAGATCCTCTGTTATTATAACGTTTATCATGGCGTTTATGAGTGCGACGTCTGTGCCGGGTTTCTGGGTGACGTGCATGTTTGCAAAGCGTACTATGTCGATGGTGCGTGGGTCGGCGACGAGGAGTTTTGCGCCTTTGTTTACGACTGCGTCTTTGATGTTGAGGCCTATGACGGGGTGGGCCTCGGTGGTGTTTGAGCCTATTATGAAGATGCATTCGGCGTGTTTGAACTCTTCGATGGAGTTTGTCATTGCGCCGCTTCCGAATGCCCTGGCCAGGCCTGCTACTGTTGAGGCGTGGCAGAGTCTTGCGCAGTGGTCAACATTGTTTGTTCCGACGGCTGCCCGGATGAACTTCTGGAAGACGTAGTTTTCCTCGTTGGTACATTTTGCGGAGGAGAGGCCTGCGATGCTGTCGGGGCCGTGCTTCTTTTTTATTTGCGAGAGCCTTGATGCAACAAGGTCGAGAGCTTCGTCCCATGTTGCGGGTTCGAATTTTCCGTTTCGTTTTATCAACGGTGTTGTCAGGCGTTCTTTACTTTGCACGAAGTCGAATCCAAATCTGCCTTTTACGCAGAGGTTTCCGTCGTTCGGAGTGCAGCCGACCTGGCTGGTTGCGCGGACAAAATCGCCCGTTATCTTGTTTATGTTCAGCTCGATTTGGCAGCCTACTCCGCAGTAGACGCATGTTGTTGTGACCTTGTCGAGATCGTAGCACTGGGCCTTTCCTATTGCGTATCTTTCGTAGAGGGCGCCGGTTGGGCATGTTGAGATGCACTGGCCGCAAAGTTCGCAGGTGGAATCGTTCAGTGGCATTTCAAAAGCGGTGCTAACTTCTACGTCGCCTGCTCGCTGCTTGAATGTCAGAGCGGTGTCCATCTGGACCTCGTCGCAAATTCGTATGCATCGGCCGCATCTTATGCATTTGTTGAGGTCATATTTTATCGCAGCGTTGCCTGTGGTGTAGTTTGGTTTTTGTTTTTCAGAGGGTCTTTCGGCGAAGAATTTGTCGTCTACCTGGTATCTGTATCCGTAACGCTGGAGTTTGCATCTGCCGTTTTCGTCGCAGGTTGTGCAGGTTCCTTTGTGCTCCCGGAAGAGCAATTCCAGGATAGTTTTTCTAAGCTGGCACAAAAGTTCTGTTTCGGTTTGTATTACCATGCCGTCCTGTATCTGAAAGTTGCAGGCGGTGACGGGCAATCGCTGGCCTTCTACTTCGACGAGACAAATTCTGCACGCCCCTGTCGGTACGAGGCGTGGATCGTCGCATAGATTGGGTATGTCTATACCGTTTTCCAGGGCCACGTTCAGGATGGTTTGTCCCTTTTTGGCGGTAATTTGCCGGTCATTAATCGTTATGTTTATTTGTGTCATATTTTTTTGGGCTATCTTACGATCATATTAAATTTACATGCCTTAAAACACTGTCCGCACTTGATGCATTTTTCGCTGTCGATAACGTGGTGCGATTTTTTTTCTCCTGAAATCGCGTCAACAGGGCATACTTTTTTGCATGCCCCGCAACCTACGCAGATATCGAGTATCGCATAATTCAATAGGCCCTTGCAGACCCCTGCCCTGCATCTGTGTTTTTCGATGTGTTCGATATATTCCTTTTTGAAATGCCTTATTGTGCTTAGTACGGGATTTGGTGCTGTTTGTCCGAGTCCGCAAAGTGAAGACATTTTGATGTTTTCGCCAAGCTTTATCAGTTCGTCGAGATCTACGCCTTCTGCTTTTCCGTCACAGATATTCCGGAGCATTTCGAGCATTCTTGCTGTTCCTACCCGGCATGGCGTGCATTTTCCGCATGATTCCGACTGGATGAATTCGAGGAAGTATCTTGCGATGTCTACCATGCACGTTGACTGGTCCATGACGATGAGTCCGCCTGACCCCATTATTGCGCCTATTTCCTGCAGTGAGTCGTAGTCAATCTCGTGGTCGAGGAATTTTTTTGGAATGCATCCACCCGAGGGGCCTCCGAGCTGGGCGGCTTTGAATTTTCCTCCTTTTGGTATGCCGCCGCCTATGTCGAAAACGATTTCCCTTAGAGTTGTTCCCATTGCAACTTCTACGAGGCCGGTGTTTGCGACTTTTCCGGCGAGAGCGAATATTTTTGTTCCTTTGCTTTTTTCTGTTCCGATGCCGGCGAACCAGTCTTTGCCTTTGTTAATGATCAACGGGACGTTTACCAGTGTTTCGACGTTGTTTATGCAGGTTGGTTTCCCCCTGTATCCTTTTACGGCGGGGTATGGCGGTCTTGAAGTCGGCATTCCCCTCTTTCCCTCGAGCGAAGCGATGAGAGCAGTCTCTTCGCCGCAGACGAAGGCGCCTGCGCCTTTTCTTATCTCGATATCGAAGGAAAAATCCGAACCTAGAATATTATCGCCGAGGAGTCCTGCTTTGCGTGCGGATATCAGGGCTTGTGCTGTGTGTTCTACGGCAAGCGGATACTCTGCTCTTACGTAGATGAACCCTTCGCTGGCACCGATGGCGTAGCCTGCGATCAGCATTGCCTCCAGGACGGAATGCGGTATTCCTTCGAGGATACTTCTGTCCATGAAGGCTCCGGGGTCACCTTCATCGGAATTGCAGATGAGGTATTTTGTCTGTCCTTTTGCTTTTCTGCAGATGTCCCATTTCGGGCCCGCGGGAAATCCGCCTCCGCCTCTGCCTCTAAGTCCTGATTCTGTGACGATGTCTATTACCTGCTGCGGCGTATATTTTTCGAGGGTTTTTACGAAAGCGGCGTATCCATCGTTTGCTATATAGTCCTCTAAATCGACGGGATCGATCTTTCCGTTTTTGGCGAAGACGTTACGCTGTTGTCCGGCGTAGAAGGGTAGATCCTGTTCAAATGTTTTTTTGTTCCCTGTTACGGGGTCGACGTATAAGAGACGTTCGATGGGTTTGTCGTTAATTACAGTTTCCTGTAGAATCTCTGTTACGTCCTGGGTTTTTACTCCGGGGTATAAGTATCTTTTGGGGAGGATAACGACGAGCGGGCCCTTTTCGCAGAATCCGTGGCAGCCAGTTCTTTTCAGGCGGACCTTTTTGGTGAGGCCTAATTTTTCGATCTCTTTTTTAAATGCGGTGTAGACGTTTTCTGAACCGAGAGCAAGGCAGCCTGTTCCTGCACAGAGTAAGAGAGTTGTTATATCGGGGTCGACAGAATCAGTGATTTTTTTCTGGTAATTGTGAAAATCGGAAGTGGTGTTCAGCGGTTCCATCAATCACCCCCCCTGCTTGCGGATTTTCTCAGGCCTTCTATGAGTTCTTCTGCACGCTTTGGTGTGACCTTTCCGTGGTAGACGTCATCTATTACCATGACCGGAGCCAAAGCACATGTTCCGAGGCAGGCAACCGTCTCGAAAGTAAAGAGTTTGTCTTCTGCGGTTTCGCCTTCTTCGACGTTTAGCGTTCTTTTGATGGTTTCGATGAGTTCGTTAGCTCCTTTTACGTGGCAGGCGGTTCCTCTGCATACCCTTATGATGT
>DAOVIC010000129.1 GCA_030671565.1 Anaerohalosphaeraceae bacterium | reverse complement strand
CGAAGACAAAAGAGGGCTTGTCGGTTGTGTCCCGCTTTACAAGATCGCCGGTGCCGCCGCCGAAGCAGGCGCAAGTCTCGACGAAGTATACCGAGTAGCCGAAAAGTTCAACAACAGTATGGCAACCCTTGCCGTTGCAATGAAGACCGCAACCCATCCTTCCACCGGCGAATCGATTTTCGATCTTGCTGACGACGAGATGGAGATCGGCATGGGTCAGCACGGAGAAGCGGGGACAGGCAAATCCAGGATGATGACCGCAGATGAAACCGCCGAAACCATGCTCGAACAACTGGTCAAAGCGATCGACGCAAAAAGCGGCGACAAGGTCTTCGCAATGATAAACGGCGCAGGCGCAACGACCCTCATGGAACAATTTATCGTCTTTAGGCATGTAAACAAAAGCCTCACCGAAAAGGGCATCGAAGTCGCTCGTGCTCATGTAGGCGAAGTTTTAACAGTACAGGAAATGGGCGGTTTCCAGATGTTCCTGGCAAAGATGGACGACGAGATCATCAAGCTCTGGGATGCACCGTGTGACACAGCATTTCTTACAATTCGTTAATTTGGGATTTTTTGTAATGTCAGAAGTTAGTTTTGATGAGTTATGCAAGATCATAAGTTCGGCAGTTGCCAAAATCGGCGACAATCACGAAGAGCTTTCAAGGCTCGACTCGGCGATTGGTGATGGCGATCACGGCACCACGATGCTTCGTTCGATGGAATCGGTAGACAAGACGATCACCGAAGCAACCGGAGACGATATAAAGGACCTGCTGTACGATATCGGCTGGAACATCATGTGCTGTGACGGCGGGTCAACGGGGCCCTTGCTCGGATCGCTGTTTATGGGTATGAGCGATGGTGTAGAGGGCGAAACAACCCTCGATGCCAAAGCATTGGCTGTGATGTTCCGTGCAGGATTAGAAGGCATAAGCGTTCAGAGCAAAGCCAACCTTGGCGACAAAACGATGATGGATGCACTTATCCCTGCCGTCGAAGCCATCGAAACTGCCGCCAAGGAAGGTAAGTCGATCCCGCAGATGCTCCAAGCAGCTGCCGACGCCGCAAACCAGGGCGCAGAATCAACAAAGGATATGCAGGCCAAATTCGGCAGGGCACGTAATCTCGGTGAACGAACATTGGGATGCAAGGATCCCGGCGCAACTTCGATATCTTATATCCTCGCCGGATTTGCCGAAGCAGTAGGAAGTGAATAATAAAGGTTAACGAATAATTGGGAGAGTTTTTTAGATGGCTGATGCTTCTGGAAATATCAATGCAAAAAATTATGGATTCGACATCCCGGTAGAGAAAAAGGCCTTCTTTTTGAAGGGGCTGGATCATTTTGACTGGGGAATAAAAGATCGCATGTCGCGTATCTTCGACGCCAAAAGCGGAAACACCGTTATGCTGGCGTTCGATCACGGTTATATCATGGGCCCCACTTCAGGCCTTGAAAGGATCGATCTGGGTATTTTACCGCTTGTCGAATATGCCGATTGCCTGATGTGTACTCGCGGCATTTTGCGTTCGTGTATCCCACCGGAGGTCAACAAACCCATATCGCTAAGATGTTCCGCTGGCACCACGGTTCTAACCGAACTCAATGACGAGTGCATCATCGACATAAAAGAATCGATCCGTATGAATGCGTCCGCGATGGCGATAATGGTTTCCATAGGCGGAAAATACGAAGCAACAACGATCAGAAATCTCACTAAGATCGTCGACCTTGGAATGAAGTATAGTATTCCGGTACTTGGCGTAACCGCGGTTGGCAAGGAACTCGCGCGGGACTCGAGATATCTTTCAATGGCCTCGCGCGTATGTGCCGAAAACGGAGCAGCCTTCGTAAAGACTTATTACTGCGACGAAGGATTCGACAAGGTCGTCGCCGCATGTCCGGTCCCGATCGTCATCGCCGGAGGAAAGAAACTCCCCGAAGCCGAAGCTCTTGAAGTTGCGTACAAAGCGATCAGCGACGGAGCAGCCGGCGTAGACATGGGCCGAAACGTCTTCCAGGCAGAACACCCGATAGCAATGATCCAGGCCGTCCGTGCAGTAGTTCACGACGCAGCAAAACCCGATAAGGCATTCCAGCTGTACAACGACCTCAAAAAGTAAAAAAATTAGAAGTTTATACAACACCAAAAGCCTGCCTTGCCAAAATGGGCGGGCTTTTTATAGGAACACCGAAGCTGGCTCGAAATACTCCTGAACCCCGTCTTCTCCACCGACGTATAGCTAGCAGCAAGGCAATTACCGAGGAGGGTTGAATAGCGGCCGATCAAAATCCCTGTCGCTTATCGACTCAGATAATAAATGTTAGATGTTTTTTACGTGGAGGAATTACGATGAAAAATTTAAGGAGGGCACCATCATTTGCCGCATTATTTTCGATTGTAGTTTTACTGTTTGTACTTTCGGGTATTAGTTTTGGCTTTGCCGATCCAGAGACATATGAGTTTACGAACATCACGAATAACAATGCAACAGATGCATTGATCGGAGAGGATCAGTTATCGGTAGTTGTACACGACGAGGCTACTTTGCTGGTTAGGTTCTGTTTCGACAATGCTGGTCCTGAGGCGTCTTCGATAACAGATGTCTATTGGAATGACAATGCCGGCCTGCTCACGAGTATTCAAAGCTTTGGCCCTAATACAGGAACCGTAGCTTTCGCCGAGGGAGCATCGCCGGGCAATGTGCCCGGAGGCAGCAGCATATTACCTGTTTTCACCGCCGATTTCAGTGCCGACTCTAACCCGCCTGTTCCGCATAACGGGGTAAACCCGGGCGAAGAGCTATGCGTATTGTTTAATTACACAACTACAGGTCCTGCCCAGGATGCTTTTGCAGAGATCATCGATGCTATGAACACCGGGCAGCTGCGAGTTGGCATTCATGTTCAGGCATATGACAGCGGCGGCAGCGAGTCATTTATTACCACCGGCGATAACGGAGTAACCATAATACCCGAACCTGCAAGCGTGCTGCTCGCAATGATTGGGGTGTCTCTGGTAGGAGGGTTAAAAAAGAGGATCGAATGATTCCGCTGACGAAGACCTGGCGAAATAACGCCGGTCCTTTCGTATTTCATATACGTTCCTGGAGAATGGAACAAAAACGGCCTTGTCGAAATACGGGGCCGTTTTTTGCGATCACTAATGAAACGAACAAATTATTCTGTCCGGGGCAATGGTTTCGGTATCGATCCGGAGCAAAAGGAAAAGGGTTTTGAGATATTCCACAGGCTTAACCCGGAGGAGATGATACTTGCGCATTTTCCAGACTGACTTGACTAAAGCACTTTGATATTGTACCATACATTTTCTGGTTAATTTTTCATGGAGTTGTTTATGCCGATATTCGAATACAAATGCGAAAAATGTGATACTGTAACCGAGTTTCTTGAATCCGCCAGTTCAAGAAAAAAGCATTTGTGCCAAAAATGCGGCAGCCCGGATACGAAGAAAATGCTTTCGGCCTTTGCACCTTTGGTCAAGCAAAGGGCATCGGGGGGAAAGTGCGATAGTTGCCCGGAGTCAAAATGCCCATATTCAGGCTAAATTTCACGCTCTTGAACCAGGCTTAATTGTTGTTGATTATTCTCCTTTTCTTGCTTATCATATCAAAGATTGTATTCACCCGGCCCCTTTTTGGTCATAATTTGCAGAAAAAGCGGTTTTATACGTATCTGCTTGATCAGTTGGAACTTTAGAAAGAGACAGATGGACGAGAAAAAAGGCAGTTATAATTTTAACGAGATAGAGAAGAAGTGGCAGGGCGTCTGGGAAAGCGAAAAGACATTCTCAACCGTCAGAGATACATCAAAGCCCAAGTATTACGTACTCGACATGTTTCCCTACCCAAGCGGTCAGGGCCTTCATGTCGGGCACCCCGAAGGATATACCGCCAGCGATATATTGTCCCGTTACAAAAGGATGAAAGGTTTTAACGTCCTTCATCCGATAGGCTGGGACGCTTTCGGTTTGCCTGCCGAACAGTACGCCGTCCAGACGGGAACGCACCCAGCCGAGACCACCCAGAAAAATATCGACAACATGCGACGCCAGATCAAGTCGCTCGGCTTTAGCTACGACTGGGACAGGCAGGTCGATACGACCGACCCGAACTATTTCAAGTGGACCCAGTGGATATTCCTGAAATTTTACAATAGCTATTTCGACGAAGCCGAGCAAAAAGCAAAACCCATAGAACAGTTGGCGATTCCTGACGGTTTGACAGAGGAAGAAAAAACCGCCTACATCGACGATCACCGGCTTGCCTATGAAAAGGAAGCACCGGTTAACTGGTGCCCGGAGCTTGGAACGGTTCTCGCCAACGAAGAAGTGATAGGGGGCGTAAGCGAGCGCGGCGGCCATCCCGTCATCCGAAAACCAATGCGGCAGTGGATGCTCAGGATCACAAAGTATTGTGAAAGATTGCTCAATGGCCTCGAAGACCTTGACTGGTCGCCGTCTATCAAGAAACTCCAGAAGGACTGGATAGGCAAGAGTATCGGAGCTGAAGTTGATTTCAAAATTGACGGTTTCGATGAAGATATTCGCGTCTTTACAACAAGGCCCGATACGCTCTTTGGTGCGACGTACATGGTTTTGGCACCGGAGCATCCGCTGGTAAACGTCATCACGACCGATGATAATAAACCGGCAGTCGAGACGTATGTTGAAGTGGCGTCCAGAAAAAGCGATCTCGACAGGACGGACCTTGCAAAGGATAAATCAGGTCAGTTCACCGGAGCATATGCAATTAATCCTGTCAATGGTATCAAGATACCCATCTGGATAAGCGATTACGTTCTTATAAGTTACGGAACAGGCGCGATCATGGCAGTACCGGCCCATGACGAAAGAGACTTTGCCTTTGCTACGAAATATGATTTGCCAATTATTGAGGTTGTTAGAGAACCTGAAACAAAGCCTGAGGGAGATGGCAGCGGT
>DAOVIC010000148.1 GCA_030671565.1 Anaerohalosphaeraceae bacterium | reverse complement strand
GAAACGCCACCATGACCGCAATGGCAACATTCGGCTTAGGATTGTGTGCCGAAGAACTCGGAGATTTCGAAAAAGCAACACAGATTTATACCGACATCGCACAAAATGCTGCCTTTGAAGGAACGTTGTTCCCAGATCAGGCAAAGTTCAGGCTCGACATTCTCGAAGACCACAAGGAAACTTTCCAGTTCGTCGCAACCCCGAAAACCGAACTGCCCGAAGGAGTGGATGGCTCCCTAAAAGAAGCTATAGAGTCCGGCCAGATACACTTCGAAAACGCTGAAACTAAAACCGGCGAAAAAACCGCTGAAACTCAGCCAAAAGAAGAGTAACAGCGAATGCCAGATACAGATCCAGAAAAAATGCAAGCCGGGATCGAAAATAATCCCGGCAATACGCCCAGTACCGATTCGCCGAAACTGGAAGAAGAAAACGCGGACATCCTCTCCAGCGAAGGAACTCCGGAAACCGGACAACACCTCGTCATAAGCGTCGGCAACAACCTCAAAAACAACAGACTCGACAAATACCTCCAAAGCCGATTCAGCCAGTTCAGCAGAACACACCTGCAAAAACTAATAAAATCTCAGGGCGTAAACGTAAACAACCACCCTGCAAAACCAAGCCACAAACTAAACGCCGGCGACAAAGTTGACCTGATCCTCCCCCCGAAACAGATACGAGAACTCGTCCCCGAAGACATCCCCCTGAACATAATCCACGAAGACGACGAAATAATCGTAGTGAACAAACAGGCAAACCTCATAGTACACCCCGCAAGAGGATACAAAAGCGGAACACTCGTAAACGCCCTTGTATTCCACGCAAATAAACTCTCAAGCATAAACGAAGACTACCGCCCCGGCATAGTCCATCGCCTCGACAGAAACACAACAGGCGTAATGATCGTCGCAAAAACCGATTCCGCCCACTGGAAACTTTCAAGACAGTTCTCCGAACGAACTACGCAAAAAACATACCTCGCCGTGGTCCACGGAGTACCGCAGCTCACCGCCGACAGAATAAACGAACCCCTCGGAACCAACCCGAACATAAGAGAAAGGATGGCCGTCCGCCAGGACGGAAAAGAAGCGGTCTCTTTCTACAAGGTACTGGAAGAGTTCCGCGGATACGCACTCGTAGAACTATCCCCGAAAACCGGAAGGACACACCAGCTAAGGGTACACATGCGATACATAAAACACCCGATCGTCGCAGACGACATGTACGGCGGAAAAATCGTCTACCCATGGCAGATCGAAGACAGGGACCCCCAGCCGGAGGACCCCCTGATGAGTCGAGTAGCACTGCACGCATGGCGACTCGAAATAAACCACCCCGCCTCAAACGAAAGAATGACCTTCCAGGCCGACCCCCCGGAAGACATACAGAACCTGATAGAAAACCTAAGAAAATTCAGAGCTATAACAAAATAACCAACAACAGACCGTATTCTTCATTAGGCAATAATCATTAAACATTTTCACCTAACACCCTCCGCTGCCATCACATATTTAATAACGCTGTCCTCATGACTGTTTCCTATAACCTCCGTCGCAAGCTTCTTGATCTGCTCGCTCGAATTTGAAACCGCAACCGAATTCGGAGACATCTTAAACATATTTACATCGTTCAGATTATCGCCGAAAACAACCAGGTCCTTAAGCTCAAAACCAGAATACGAAAGCAGCTCCTGAACCGCCACCGCCTTGCAGGCCTTCTTGTCATGAATAGTAAGCCAGTGCCACGGCGGAGAATAGGGATTCTCAAAAAAATGCATCTGCAGCTCATCCGAAAAATCCTCCATCATCTTCGTCGCAAGATTAACCAGCTGCTGTCTCGTATTGATAACCGTAAAAGCGACAACATCGTCGACAAAAACATCCCGAAGCCGCTTCACCTTACAAAGCCGCCTGTCTCCCGCCAAACGACGATTGTCAAAATACCACTGCATCCCGTCATTAGGAAGAGTCTGGTAATAAAGCTTATCCTCGTCGCCATTGAAAGTCGAAACAAAAGGCATACAGTTATACCTTGTGATATAACCGTACACAGCCTCTAAAAGATCGTCCCTCATATCATTGATTACAAGGTGCTTACCCGTCGCAAAATCAGAAATAAACGCCCCGTTGATACCTATGACCGGAAGACGAAAAGGAATACCGCGCAACGTCTGCTGCAATGAAACGATACTTCTGGCACTTGCCACAGTAAAATTAACGCCGTCATTCAATAACTTGGTCAGATTCTCCCGGCTGTAAACAGATATCTCCCCGTCATCATCCAGCAAAGTACCGTCAAGATCGGAAACATAAATAACCTTATCACCCATAAAATAGCTCGGCCAAAAGGCCGATTCCTTCCCTAAAGACAAACGACCGTCGACTGATCACTGAGGCAGCTTCGCAAGATCCTTATCAGACCCCGCCACCATCAAAATATCACCCGCATTGATTACCGTACTCGGAAGCGGAACATTGATTATCTCCGCCTTCTTGCCCAGCTTCTCCTGCCCGCCAGCCATCCTTCGTATCGCCACAAGATTAACCTTATATTTCTGCCTAAGCTCCAGTTCCACCACCGTCTTACCATCAAATACCGGCGGAGCAACCACCCTCGCAAGACTGTAACCCGGGGCAAAATCGATCTTATCGCCAATATGAGGCGCTATAAGTTTATACGCCCATCGATGTGCCGTCTCGATTTCAGGATAAATTATCTCTGTCGCACCCACCGCAAGAAATACCTGACCGGACGTAACGCTCTGGGCTCTCGCGTAAATATTTTTCACACCCAGCGCCTTCAAATTGACCACCGTCATTATCGACGACTCAAAAGCACTTCCGCCCTGCCCCATACCTACGATCGCAACATCAACCTTGTCAACCCCCTGCGACCTGAGCGACTCTTCGTCAGTACTGTCAAGCCGAACCGAATGTGCAACATGATCCCTGATCTCATCGACAGCCGTTCGATCCCAATCGATAGCGATCACCTCAGCACCGCTCATCGACAACGCTATCGCAAGCTTATTGCCAAAACGACCCAATCCTATTACTGCAAAACGATTCATTATATTATCCCCTGAATAAAATCTATTTAGCCCACAATTATCGGCTCATCCGGATAGCTGTACCTGGCCGGCTTAAGATTAAACGTCATCGTCGCCAGAAGCGTCAGCGGACCCAACCTGCCGATCAGCATAGTAGCAATGATAATAAGCTTACCCGCAGTTGTCAATTTTTCCGTTATACCGCAACTCAAGCCCACAGTACCAAGCGCAGAAACCGTCTCGAACATTATATCATCCATCGAAAACCCGCTCTCGCGCTCCGTTATCGACAAAGCAAAAGAAACCGACAAAAATACCGCCGCAAAAAGCAGCGTCACTGTTATCGCCCTGCCCACAACCGCCAACTGGATAGAACGACCGAACGCCTCAACCTCGCTGCGCTTTCGAAACGTCGCGTAAGCAACCATCGCTAAAACCGAAAGAGTCACGGTCTTTATCCCACCGGCAGTGGATCCGGGAGAACCGCCGATAAACATCAGCACCATCAAAACCGCCTTGCTCGCCGGAGACATAGACGAAATATCGACCGTATTAAATCCCGCAGTACGAGCTGTCACAGACTGAAACAATGCGTCGGAAACACGACCGCCGTAACTTTTCTCCGAAATCTCTCCGCCGCAATTATTCTCCAAAACCAGAATTAACAACATCCCGCAAACGATCAACACCGCGCTTGTAACAAGCACCAGTTTAGTCTGCAAACTGACCCGTTTGCGAACTCTCGAATGAAATACTTCGGTAGAATAAAAAAACCGACTGAAAACCCTGCAAAAAAAATCGAACACTACGCCCGCAATATCATAAAGCACCCCGAAACCAACGCCGCCCAGTATGATCAGCATACCTATTACCCAATAAATCTGCCACATCCCGCTATAGCCGACCAAACTGTCGTCGAAAAGGCTAAAACCCGCATTGCAAAATGCACTTATCGAATGAAATATACTGAAAAACCACCTCTCAGGAACACTCTCGTAAACCCCCGACCACATACCCGACAAAAGAAACGCGCCCAAAACCTCAAGTGAAATAGT
>DAOVIC010000012.1 GCA_030671565.1 Anaerohalosphaeraceae bacterium | reverse complement strand
CCATTTGCTGGGCCGTAAATGTGGGAAGATGATCCGAGGTCTCGTAATCGGCCGATATCCTGTCAAGAAATTCCATAAGTTTCATGGTACACCTCCGTGGAACCGGTGCTATATACTTAACAATTCACTACAGTTAGCTATGGCGGAAGTTGGGTGCTTGTTCGCATAAATGTAAGAAAAGTACCCCCGGCTGCCGTTTTGCGGTGGTCTAATCGGGAAAGAGCATTTCCAGCGGGACGTTCTCTTCTTCGGTATTATTTTGGATCGGCTGTCGAGGGGGTTGTTCGTCGGGTTGGCTGTCGGAGTTAATTATTTCCATTAACAGCGAACGGGCATCCTTGTACTCGTCGTATCGCTGCAGTGAGACTTTGGCGATGATATCGCATGTTGTGCTAACAGATACCACTGCTGTTGGATTTGGGGGGCCCTGAGGGCCGTTTAGCCAACTCATAAAATTTGTCTTTGAAACGGGCATTATGCAGATAATACAGAATATGTACGAACAGGTGAGAAAAGCTATTATAAAACCGAGTACGGCGGAACCTGCGGTATCACATATTTTTGGAAACTGAAGGTCATATGAAGTAAAGAAACTTACTGCGATAATCTGTAAAAGTGCAAAAATCACGGCAGTTGTCAGCAGTATGGAAATTGCCAGGTGATATCCATATCCGGCTGCACTCCTCTCTAACAAACTGATGATGGGCCTTGCGACCATTACACTAACGTATATCGATATCATCAGGTTGAAAAGGATCGCCCATATGGCGTAGAACGATCTTTTCTTTATCCCAAAGAACGCTCCGATCAATCCAGCTATAATCGCCAACCAAAAAACTATCATAAATTATCCCAAGTTCGTTGTTACTCTTTTTATTTCTTCTAAAGTGGTAAGTCCTTCCATCACTTTCCTTATCCCATCCTCGCGCAGAAATGACTTGCCCTGCTTGTCGCCTTCCTTCTTTAAATCGCCTATCGAGACGTTTGGGTTTGTAAGCCTGGCTTTTAAGCCGGCGTCAAGTACCATAACATCTACTATTGAGAGTCGTCCGGCGTATCCGGTTCCGGCACATTTATCGCATCCATTTGCCATGTGTACCTTTGACGGGTCTATGCCCTTTTTTCTGAACCTTGCGGCGTACTCGTCGGAAATTATGGCAACGGTCTTGCACTTGTCGCAGAGCCTTCTGACGAGTCTCTGAGAGATGATCACGTTCAATGCAGAAGCGATCAAGAGTGGTTTTACACCGAGATCCATCAGTCGTACGAGTGTTCCCAGGTTGCTGGAGCTGTGTAGAGTGGCGAGTACGAGATGTCCTGTTTGTGAGGCCTGAAAAGCGATTCCGGCGGTTTCTGTGTCCCTGATTTCTCCAATTGTAATAATATCCGGGTCCTGCCTGAGTATGCCTCTTAGTGCTTTTGCGAATGTTATTTCGGCTTTTACGTTTACTTCGATCTGGCTTGCATGAGGCAGGACATGCTCTATGGGATCCTCGACGGTAATAACGTTACGTGCATAGAAATCGACGGTGCTTAGCATGGCATAAAGCGAAGTTGTCTTGCCGCTTCCTGTCGGTCCGCAGACGAGTATCATGCCGGAGGGCTGCTTTATTGCATTTGCGGCGACAGTGTATGCTTCTTTGCTGAGGCCCAGGTCTTTTAGCTGCATGATGCCCATGCTTTGGTTTAGAACCCTTATTGAGATTTTTTCTCCGCCCAGTACACCTGAACTTGCTACCCGGAACGAAACATTTCCATCTTCGAGCCGTGCCATGAAAGCGCCATCCTGGGGTCGTCTTTTCTCCGCGATGTCCATATTTGAGATGGCCTTGACGCAGTTAACGATTGGCTTGCATTTATCATCTTCCATCTCTTCTACAACCTGGAGGAAACCGTCTACCCTGATGCGTATCATATGTATTCCATCTGTCTTGGGGTCTATCAGAATATCCGTGGCGCGGTCGTCGAGAGCATTCAGGATCATATCCTCAAGGGCATCGAGCGTAACCCTGTCCATGTTTGGTTTGCCCTTGCTGCCGTCCGAGTCAAAGTAGTTCTTTCCGGACGAATCGAGGAGTTGGATGAACCTTCGGTTTTTTACGTGCGCTTTCCTTTTAACGCCTTGTACTATGCAAAAGAGTAATTTTGGCACATCGGCAAGTTCTATCTCGCCTTCCTGGACTCTTTGGAGAATATTCGCAAAATGGAGCACGAACATTATCAAGGGGCCTATGAAAAGGCCGAATATTTTTGCGACGGATTTGTACTTATCGCTAACGAGTTGTCCCCATTCCATGCGTCCGACCGAATACATGCAGAGGTAGAACCATACGATGCAAACGATCGATTTGAGAGGACTGAATAACAGCAGGTTACTGGGGAGTTCGGCAAGCATGGCGGAGTCCGCAGAGATCGCGCCAGTAGTTAAACCTGTCGCTATCATGCTCCCTACACACATAATTACATCTCCCAAAATACTTATGCGGATGATACCATTTGCATTTTAGGACTGCAAGTAAAATACCTGCTATTGAGAATGCAAAATAACGTATCTGGAATTTATACCTGAAACATCATCGCTTTAGATAATGCGGCTTTTTTATCGGTCCTTGCAATCGTTAGCTTTCAATTTTTATCACGGCGTATTTGGATCTATGACCGGCAGCAGAGAGTCGTTAATCTCAACCTTTACCGATCTCATTCTTTCCATCGGTTCATTGATGTGTCTTCTTGCCGCATCGGAAGTTTCGCCATCAATAACATGAGGCGTAATGAATACGAGAAGTTCGTTGTTTCGTAATTCCGTACCATTGTGCTTAAAGAGACCGCCCAGGATAGGAAGGTCCCCCAAGAGGGGTACTTTTGTCTCGACAACTGTGTCTGTCTGGAAGAGTATTCCGCCGAGCATTATGGTCTCACCGTCTGCGATTATGAGATTGGTAGAGGTACTTAACCTTTTAATTATCGGTTGCTCGTTTAGCATTTCGGCGGCCCTGTCTGAAATCTCAAGGTTAATGGTCACATCGACGTCTTTTTCCGGAGTTATATTGGGTCTGACCCTTAGTGTGACGCCCACTTCGGTCCTTTCGAATGACCTGGAGAGCCCGCCTCCCGATTTGTCTTCCTGGTCACCTACGATAATGGCAAAGTCCTGGCCCTTGAAGAACTCCGCTTCTTCGTTGTCCTTTGTCCATAGATTTGGCTGATTGAGCACTTTTGCATTTACTGTTTTGGCGAGCATGTCTATAAGGACGTTAACGTTTAAAGTAGATGAAATGCCTTGAGTAAGAGTACCGTTAAGGATGCCGGAATTAAACCTGGTTCGACTTTCCGTACTGGTAATTTGTGTCAAGGCAGTGATAGCGTTTTCTCCAAGCGAACTGAATGCACCCGGGTTACTTGACAGTTGGACACCGAGACTTGTCATGGACGCGTGGTCTACCTCTACGATGACAGCTTCGATCATGACCTGCTTTCCAGGTCGGTCGAGTTCTTTGATCATGGACTCAATTTCCTCGAGATACTCCGGTGGCGAGAGAACCAGAATTGCCTTGCTTCGATGAACGGGAACAAATCTTATCTTTCCGATGAGGTTGCTTGTCGGCATTTCATCGTCACGCCTTCTTTGCCTGTCCCACCATGGCGTAATCATCCCGGGGTCTGAGCTTGCCTGGGAATTAGATCTGGAGCTGGTACCCTCACTATCTTCATCATCGGAATAGGAGAGTCCCCGCTGTTTTCTTGGTATTGTCGCAACAGTTCCAGATTCGTTAAGTATTCCGTTAAGCTGGTCACAAAGTTCTTCGGCATCAGCGTAATTCAGTGTGATGACCCTTGGCACCTCTCCTTTTTCCTGGCTGTCGAGGTCCTTGATGAGCTTTTCGATGACGTCGTATGCCTCGGCGACCTTGCTTATTATGAGGATCTTCTTGGTACCGGGAACATCTTCAAAAGTGAGCAGTCCGTAAAGATTCCCAACGATCTTCTTTTTATCATCTCCGGTATTTCCGAAATAATAATCCCAGATGGTCATTCTTCGTTGCTCATTTTCTGAGAAAAGGGTGCTTAGCAATTCTACCATCTGGACAGGGTCTGAATTTTGCAGAGTTACAATGCGATACTGGTCCTTCTGGAAATCAAGCGGTTGATCCCATTCTTCGATCTGGAGAGCGATCTTTAGCAGATTCTCTTCGGTTGCGATCACAGAAACACTATTAAGAATATTGTCTGTTACAACTTTTACAATATCTTCGTCTTTAACATTCCTGTTATTACTAGGCCGATAAGAACGGCGATCGAAACTGGAGGAGCTTGCTGACTGGCCGTCATAGAGCGCTTCGATATTTTCCTTTACCTGTTCGGGATCGGTGTGTTTCAATCTGAAGACTTTTGTCTTAAAGATGTCTTCGATGGGCAGGTCTATCTCTGCGATAAGTCTTTCTACGATCTTTCTGTTTTCTTCACTTCCGAAAACAACAATCTGTTTTGCGTCGGTCATTTCCTGTATTACGACGCTGGCTTTAAGTTCGGTTCCGGGCATATTCTGTATGGCGTTTTTTACCAATCTTGCTACCTCCCTGACATCTACGAACTGAACGGATATCACAGTCTGTTCGGGCGGGATGGTTTCTTTTACGTCAAGCTTTTGTATCCAGCTTTTGATCCTTCCCATGTCGTCTGTGGATGCTCTTGCAATGATCCAGTTCTGCCTTGGAATGGGCAGGAGAATGATAGGTATCTGGCCCGCTTCGATGATGACAGAGGTTGCGGCACCTGTTGCGGTGGCACTTGCGGCGGGTCTTTTTCTGGCTTTTGCGAGATCGGGGGAGAGAATAAGTTGAAGAACCTGGACGATTTCGGAGGTGTCGCCATTTTCTATTTGGAAAACTTCTTCCATGATCTGGCCCGATTCCGGAACGTCGAACTGATCGATAATTTTCTTTATTCTCAAGAGGTTCTCAACCGTATCAATGACAGCGATGACGCCGGTGCTTTCGATGGCAGTCACATGGCCGTAATCAGCAGTTAAAGGTGCTATGATATCGACCAGTTTGGCCGGGGAGGTATTTTGCATCTTGAAATATTTTTCCACGAGGATCGATTTATCCGCGACCCTTGCAAGCGGTTCGTCTATCGAAAGAGTTGGTACCTGTCCGAGTTTGGCCTGGGCGAGAGGCTTTAGGAATATCTTGTCCTCTCCGATCTCTGCGATGACTCCCTTTGTTCGCAAAGTGTCGTAAATAAGCGAAAGTGCCCTGCTTTGGCGCACTTTCTTCGATGAGTATATCGTTATCTTCATGCTCATCGCATCGTCGGATGGGATGATGACCTTTCCTGTCCAGTCGGCAAGCATGCTCATGATCTGCTTCATCTCTACATTGTTCAGGTTGATCGCAACCATGGGATCCTTTTCCTCGGCAGGAGCATTTGGGTCGGCGATGACGTTTGGATCGTCTACCTTGGGGGCTGTGGGGATGTTTGGATCTGCGGGGGCATTTGGATCGTCTGTTACGGTCTCTTTGCGGAGAGGCGCATCATAATCTACATATCCCGCTCTCTGTTCGTGACGCCTTTGGTCCATTGGTCTGCGTGTACGTTCCCCGGTATAGTCCCGGGCATTTCCCCGGGGGCGCCGAGATCTTACCTCTTGTTGCTCCACCGCGGCCATGGTAATTACCCGGCTCTTTACAGGTTTTGCGGAACTATAACTGGCAACTATATAGCCGAGTGCGATTATTACGATAACAACTAATCCGAATACATAACGCTTCACTTTTTATCTCCCAAATTTGAGTACAAATTTAATCTCAATTCCATATCATTATCATTTTACAAATGCTTTTCCATCTGCTCTACTGCCTGTTCTTTTTTCTCTTGTGACATATTGTTCCATTGCTTTTTGGCCTCCTCTTTCTGCTCGTCAGTGAGTGTGTTCCATTTCTCGAGGAACTTGGCCCTGAGGGCAGGAGAAAGCTTAACACCCATCCATGCGAAGGGGTCATCTTCGGCTGTGGTTTCGACCTGTTCGGCGACAGGTGTTTCCTGCTGAAGAGGTGTTGCTGTTTTTTGAACAGGCTCTTGGGCATCTTTGGACTTTTCAGCTTTTTTCTCCGGCGCTTTATGCTCGGTCGGTTTGGCAAGCGGTGCAAGCCTGGTTTCCTTGCCATCAAATTTTATTACGATATGTGTCGGTTCTATTGAGATCAGTTCGGCGTCGCCGATCTTGTCTCCTGCCTTGTAGAACTTGCCGCCTATAAGAGCACAGTTACCTAAAATACCATCGACCGTTGTGACCGGGTTTTTCTTGCCTGGAGGAGGTGGGGCAAAAACGCTTTGTTTCTTTAACTCTCCTGCAATATCCGTGTAGTTTGCCGAATACGTTTTGGTATCTTTGTCCTTGCTGTTTGCGGCATCGACAGCATTTGCGATTTTGGCAGGTATCGTTTTGGAGGATGTTGTATATGCAAGGACCTTCATTGCCATCGTTGCCGCTATAAGCAATGATGCGGCAAGCAATATGAAAGGTATATGCTTTGTTGTCTGGTTTATCGTTTTTGCCATAACATATTTATCCGTAAGCTACTTTTAACGCTTTTTGCCCTGTCCCGTCTGGCCTCTGCCATGTCCCGCTTGACCGCCCTGACGTGCTGCTTTGAATCGCTCCATCATCATTCTTCTTTCTTCAGGTGACATCTGCCTCGGACGGGGTTGTCCGATCTGAGGACGCTGCGGCCTTGGCTGCTCCTGTACTACTGTTTTTTCAGGGGTTGGCTGGGTCGGCTGGGTTTTGGTTTTTTTTGCAGACGGCGGCGGAACAAAATGATCAAATGGTGTTATCTTTGTTTCCTTGCCGTCCCAGCGGACCGTAATTGATTTCGGTTCTATCAACACGATCTTCGCGTCACCTATTTTGTCGCCTTTTTTATATAGTTTTTCGCCTATAAGAACAGAATTGCCTATAATTCCTTCTACCCTTGTGATGGGATTTTTTTTCACGAGGGGCAGAGGCGAGAAGAGGCTTTTCTCTTTGAGTTTTTTGGCTGTTTCAGCATACTGTTCCTGAAACTGTTTCAGGTAGTCGTCCTTTTTTGAATCGACTTCAATCGCCTTTTCGATCCTTTCCGGAATTGCTTTAGTCTCTAAGACAAAAGCTGAAACTTTTGCAGCCATTACGCAGGCAGTGATAACTGAAAGAGCTATAAGTGCCCTGACAAAGTGTTTTAGCCTGGTTTTTACAATTTTACTTTTCATAAACATATCTCAAAACAATTACCAATACAGATTACTTAATGAATGTCGTAATAACCATGGATAGTTCCATCGCTGTTCTCTTCTTCGGGTCGCATTCTATCTTGAATTCTTCGACAGCGACAAATAACGGGTTATCGTAAAGTCCTGTGAGTATATCCAACGACTGGGCGAACTGGCACTTGCCCTTGCATTGAAGTTTCATAGTCCTTAAGCCTAAAGCATTTCTTGATTTTGATGCCTGCATGAAGCTGAGCGTTGGAGAGTTAATTCCGGCCTTTTTGAGCTGGGCCAAAAATGCCTGCCGAAACTTTGCCCCGGGAACTTCTTCCTGTTCGGGCATCTGAAATTTCGGAACGACTGACAATAACCCCTTCTGTTTTGCGGACATATTGCCGTCCTTGTCGGGCATAACCTGCTCGACCTGGGTTTTTCTGCTGTCGAGAGTTTTTTTGACCGCGTTGTAATCTTCAAGCAGCTTATCTACGCCTACAAAGGCGAATACGATAATCGTAGCGATCAGGCCTAAAATTATTGCTCTTTTATCTTTTTCGTTTAATAATTTTTTCATCTTTTTGAAGTTTTCTTTGTCCAGTGTTTATAATGAAAAGTTATTTTATAGGGTATTCTTTTGGTCTTTGGAGCCGGCGGAGAAACCGTTATGTTTACATTGCTGAGATCTTTTTTTTCTGCAAGAAACTCCTGAAATTTATAAACCTCTTCGGCATTTGCAGCATTTCCGGAGATGATAACCGGCTGGGTTTTTTTGAAGCTGAAACTATTTATCATCATGCCTTTTGGAGCTTCTTTGCTTATCTCCGTGAGCAAATCGAGGAGGTCAGGCCTTTGTGCGGCAACGTATTTCCGTGCCTGCTGCATTTTGATGAGTTGGTCCACATCTTTATTTTCATAGCTGGCAAGCGTCCTGGTATTGATCTCCGTGCAGACATATAACGCAGCCATCATCAGAGCCGTAAAAATGACCAGCGAGACTATTAACGTTGTGAGCGGATTTCTTTCTTTCTTCTCTGCTTTCGGTTCACTTAATCCCTGGAAAAGATCGATCCTGGAAGTATCCCCTTCGATAGCAAACATAGCCAGGCCTATCGCATCAAGATATTCTAAGGGTTCGTCGTTATGGAAAATATTACCTGCCTTCAGGTGATCACCATTGTAAACGGCCTGGCTGGCGGTAAGGTCGGCATCGTCACAGGCAGTGACTACCGCATTTGTCAAAAAGACATCGGATGAAATGACTACGATGGGCGGTTTATGACCTGTTTTTTCTGCGAAAAGTTCAACCGCACTGGTCAGATCATGTGTAAAAAGCTCATTTGCGGAAGAAGTGAAATCATCGCTTTCGAAAAGCTCGTCCGAACCGACATCCAGCGTAACCGCATGGACGAGACGGCCTTTTTCGCTAAGCAGAAGTTGCGTATCGGCGGACCTTATGTTTGCGATAACAAAACTTTCCTGCGGAGAATCGTAAAGGTTATTAAACGCTTTGACGAATCCCTGGCAGTTGAGCATGACTTTCGATGTTTGACAGGCCTTTGCAAAATCGGAATGTTTCTCGAGGCTCTGCTTTCTTGCAACCGCGACAGTTACAAGCCTGGTACCGTTTTTA
Organism: Anaerohalosphaeraceae bacterium; assembly: GCA_030671565.1. The sequence continues at coordinate 8,442 of DAOVIC010000012.1, read as the reverse complement.
ATGTCGTCAGCATGGAAGTCAACCCGCATCTGATCGGGTGGAAGCGGCAGCAGCATTTCGATCTGCATGGCCACAAGAGAATCGATCTGGTCGTCATTTACGGGTGGTATTTCCAAACGATAGAACGCAACACCTTCGGAATCGATGCCCATTATCGAATCTTCTTTGCGAGATGTCGCACGGGTCGCGGCAAAACGGCGAATAAGTTCGTCCTGGGCGTCAGCTTCGATCGTCCGAGCGTCCAGTACTTTAAAAACGCCATGGGACTTTTTTATCTCAACTACTTTTATCACCCCAGAAGACTGTAGCGCAAAGGCTACTGTCGAGCTTTTACTATGCTTGCTATCTGTCGTTTTCAATTAATCACTCCCGTACGCATGTAAAGTATCTGCACTGGCGAGGTGTTTCTGTCAACAACCGCCTCGAGGATGCTGCGAGCACCCGTTTGATCTGCATTGGCATAACTGTAAATAGTAAATATTGCCGACCTGACCGTTATGAAGTCGAGCATTTGTTTTATTAAACTTTCGTCGAGCGATGCGATGCCGGACAGGTCGCTTAGGGAAGTGATTCCGTCAAGCTGGCCTGTGCGGTAGAGTACGATGTTTTCGGCAACATCATCGCGTCCTTCGAGCAATGCTGTGAGCACCTCGACGGATGCGGTATTGATGTTTATCCTGCCGATGAGTTCCGGCTCGTCCATGACCGTGATCCTGTCTGCAATGCTCAAAACAGTCTCGAGGTCCAGAGGTGCAGCACCGTCTGAAGTGTCGCCTTTGTCATTGCCATCGATGATGAGGTCGGCGATGGATTCGAAACCGTCGCCTTTGTTCTTTACGATCCATTTTGCATTTGCAGATCGCAGGCTGAGTTGCGAGGTAAGTTTTCTTTCGTCGGCATCGTTGATGTTAATACGCTGAGTGCCTTCGGAATCGACGTTTTTCTCAACCGAATAACATGTGAGATAGTTTACCCAGCCTTCGTTTTCTTCGGAGTATTCATTGCCGACGCTTTGCGGGTATTTTTCAGGGCCATACAGAAGGTACGGCGTTATACCCTTTACGAGAAGTAATTCGCGAACAGTGCGAAAATCTTTGTTGCGGATAGTATATGGGTGCGGCAGATTCATGTAATAGCCGGCTTCGGCGGAACCGTCCTTTATCTCGTCGTCCTTGTCACGCCAGTCAATGATGGAATTGGCGATCTCTTCGGTCATGTCGGGCAATGTCATAAGCTGGTCATATGACGCGATGTTTATGTTCAGCTTGCCGGATTCGTCGACGATCTCTACATTGAACGTGCAGCCTTCAAGAGGGATGCTGTTAAAATCAGTCTCGTTATCGTACCAGAGATCGGCGAAGGAGTCACTGGAGGTGTCGTCATCGTTTAGGACGGCGATCGCTGTTTCGAGACCGGCACGAGAGGCCCATTTGCAACGTATGTGGTCGGCGCTTACGCCGGAGATGCGTGTATCGAGCCTGCTGGTCCGAGCGAGAACGGCAGTGATGACGGTCAGGAGTACAACTATCCAGAGCACCAGCACCAGTGCTGAACCTGCGTGCTCTTTACGGATTGTCAGAAAATGCGTTTTCATCTGTTTTCCTGGTTTTCATTATTATTTTCGGAAGAGTCTTCTTCTTCATCATCTTCCTGGCTTGTATCTTCTGTCTGTCCTGTTCGCGGAAAATCGGCGATAAAATTTCTGGTTACGAACTCTGATTTTTCGCTATCGGGATTTTTCAATCCTATCAATGTAACCTGCACCATGGAGGGCAGCGACGGCGATTCTTCCGGCCACTGGTCAACCCATTCGTTACCGTCATGATACATCACCATAAATTCTGTGATATTTTCGGAAATCGTTGTTAGCATGCCAGAAGGTTTCTGGTCGTCTGTCTCTACTCCAACGAGTGGGCAGAGTCTTCGCATAAAGAGCGATTTTTCTTCGTCCTTGTTGATGAAATACTCGACTTCATAGAAATCGCCTTCGATACCGTCGGGGCGAGCCTTTACCGGTGAAACTATGTTCATCGTCAGGGTTGTTGCGGGGACATCCTCATCGTCTCCGATGGATCCGACAATCTTCATGAAATTAGTGTCCTTGTCGCGGTAAATATTGGCCAGGTCGTTTTGAATCAGTGCGGCGGCAAATCGCATTTCATCGGCGGAGGCGATGTTGATGTCGACTCTTTGGCGTGCGGCGGCGACGGTTCGCAGCGAAGATATCGCAACGGCAGCGACGAAGGCGCCTATCATGGCGGCTGCGAGAACCTCGACCAGCGTGAAACCGGAACTATGACGGGTTTGCTTCAACGCGAGCCCTCCTGTTGGTCCTGGTTTTCTTCTTCGGTATCTTCCGTTTCTTCAAACAGTCCCTGTCCGTTAAATCGTGTTGCTGCAGAAATGCTTCTGGGACGGTTTTCAGGTCCCCAGAAGATAGTCAGCCTGACTTCGTAAATATTGTCCGCTTCGCCTTCCTGAACCTGTGCCATCCAGTAATGTGTATTTGCCTGACTGGTTTGTTCGTCCGGCTGGGCTTCTAAGTCTTCCTCTTCACCTATCTGGCCTTCGAACTCGTCGTTTTCCAGAAACTGATCTATGCCAAGATTGCTGATTATCGTAAGCTGCTCGTCCATTAATGCCCATGCCTGCTCGTATTCGCGATTTCGTTTTACACCGGTCATGCTCTTGTTGCCGACGGCGCAGAGTGCGACGACGGCGGTGCTCAGGATAACCGAAGCAACGATCACCTCTACGAGGCTGAATGCTTTTTCAGATTTTCGGGTTATATTTTTCATTCTTCAACCGCATCAAGATCGACTACACTCATTGTCATTTCTTCAAGTATGCCGCGTTTTATCTTTGCCTTTCCAGTCGCTGCCTGAATCGAAACGGTATAGACGTTTTTTCCGTCACCTATCTGTATGATGGCGTTATCGGCAGTTCCATCAGGATAGAACGTAATAACATTTTCAGTTTGAGCATCTTCATCAGGTTCGCCCGATGGTACTATCGTTATTTTTTCATACATTACACCGTCGGCAAAAGTATCCGGACGCGAATACTGGTTGGCAATTACGTCGCCATTTTCCATTTGCCCTTCGACATCAGTTTGCGAAAGCATTAAAGCAAAACCGCTGGTTTCACTGTCCATCGCAAGAACGCACGATTTTTGTTTTTCAACCGCGACAAGCCTTGCGTACTTTGCGGCAAGGTAAATATCGTTTGCCGCTTTTTCCACGAGCAACCGTTTATATGTTCCGAAATAGGCGGTAATGGCTGCGGTGGCAAACATCGCCAGCAACACTACTACGACAAGTATTTCAATTATCGTAAATGCTCGTCCGTCACCGCCGGACTCTATTCTAACACTTTTAATCGTTGAACACGTCCTCATCGTCGCCTTCGCCGCCTTCGACACCGTCGGCGCCATAGCTCATAAGATCATAACTTCCAATATTTACGACACCTTCGGCAAAATATACATACTCATGGTTCCATGGATCGACTACCTGGCTTCTTTTCAGATATGGGCCTGCCCATTTTTCTTCCAGGTCTGCGGGAGCTTCTATAAGAGCTTCGATAGCCTCTTCTTCCATCGGATATCTGCCGCAATCGAGCATAAACTGGTCGAGAGCGCCTTCGATGAGAGTCATCTTGCTCCTGACAAGGTTCTTTTTTGCAAATCCAAGCCTTTTCGTTATCGTCGGCAAAGCAAACGAGCCTATCAATGCGATGATGGCAATGACGACCAGTATCTCGACGAGTGTAAAACCTTTTCTTTTCTTTTTCATCCGTGTGTTCCTTTCGTGAACTTTTTAGAGCCCTATTCCTGTCAAATCGAGCGTGATGATCGGCAGTAGAGTTGCTGCAATTATATAACCGATGATCAGTGCCAGTAAAATTATCAACAGCACCGGGAAAAGCGCCATGAAGCGCGATACGGCGCTGTCTGCTTCTTCGTCGAATGTGTCTGCGGCATTTAGGAGCAGTTCGTCGAGCTTGCCTGTCTGTTCGCCTACTGATACGATCTGTATCAGCAAAGGCGGAAAGTACGACGAACTTGCAAGTGGTTCGGCGAGTGAATGGCCCATGCGGACTTTTTCGGATACGTCGTCAATCAGTTGGCCAAGAAACTCGTTTCCAAGTGTGTCGCGGACGACGCTTAGTGCGTAAAGGATCGTTATTCCGCTTGAGGTGAGAGCACCGAGCGTTCTTGCGAAACGCCCTACCGCTATTGTGGTGAGTACCTTACCGAGGATGGGTATTCTAAGCAGAAAACCGTCTAACTTTAGCCTGCCTGCCGGTGTTTTCTTCCACCTGACGAACATAATGGCGGCTGCGATAATAAGGATGGCCGCGTACAAACCGTAACTCTTTAATAAATCACTGAGAGTAAGAAGGCTTTGTGTGGTCCAGGGCAGGGTCGCGTCTTCGCCGAGGGTTTGTATGATCTTTGGAACGACAGCCATGACCATTACCACTACAGAAACAATACCGAGTGCAAGAACGACCATCGGATATATCATGGCGCCTGCCATGTTCGATCTGATCTTTACTTCCCTGGAAAGCAATTGGGTAAGCTGTGACATGGTTTTTTCGAGGATGCCCCCTGTTTCGCCGACGCGAACCATGGATATGTATAACCTGCTGAATGCGTTGGGGTGCTCTTCAAGGGCATCGGAAAAAGACTTGCCTGCGTTGACCGAATTTACGAGCGAGTCCATCAAATCCTTCATGGGTTTTTTATGCTGCTGGGCTCCGACGATCTCTATGGCATTTAAGAGCGGCAGTCCCGCATTTAATGCCGTTGACAGGTGGCTTGTCATTGCGAGGACGTCTTTGGCTGCAATGCGTGAAGATCCGAAGTTGAAATCTTTGGCTATGCCTGCGACATTTTCGGAGACACCCTTCGCAACAGAGTCCTGAGACTGTTCGCAGAGATCGGTAACGAAGGTCCCGTGTGCAGCGAGGTCCGAGACAGCTGCTCTTCTGTCAGAAGCTGTTATCGTACCTGTAACTGCGGCGCCTAATTTATCTACCGCGTTGTATTCAAAATTCGCCAATTAATCTTCCCTTAAAACACTCTCCATCCCTGATCTGTCTTAACATCCTGTCATTCAAACAGTATGTGGGCCCCTTTTGCTTACTCGTCGTCGATGCCCTTTGTAACCCGCAGGATCTCTTCACAGGAAGTAGATCCTTTGCAAATCTTGTCGATACCGTCATGACGCATGCTGATATAGTCCGACGGGGCCTCGGTGAGTATCTGTTCAGTTGTCGGACTTGTTGCGATCAGCTTTCGCATCTTGTCCGTGATCCTGAGCAACTCGAAAATACCTACTCTGCCCTTCATGCCGGATTTGTTGCATTCGTTGCAGCCGATCCCTTTGTAAAACTTGATGTCCCTGGGTATCTTTACGGAATTATCCAGGCTTCTTAAGAGAGTTTCATCCGGAGTGTATTCGGTTTTGCAGGCAGGGCAAATTTGCCTGACAAGTCTTTGTGCGATCACACCTTCCAGCGAACTTGCAAGAAGGAATGGTTCTACTCCCATGTCTATAAGCCTTGTTACTGCACCTGCGGAGTCATTGGTGTGGAGCGTGGAAAAGACGAGGTGGCCGGTAAGGGCTGCACGGATGGCGATATCGGCGGTTTCCTTGTCACGTATCTCACCAACCATTATGATATTGGGGTCCTGGCGGAGGATATGCCTTAGGCCCTTGCTGAATGTAAGGCCCCTTCTGGGGTTTACGGGCATCTGTATGATGCCTTCAAGCTGATATTCGACGGGATCTTCGATGGTTATGATCTTTACCGTTGGCGAATAAATCTTATTCAGCGCCGCGTAAAGTGTTGTTGTCTTACCGCTTCCTGTTGGGCCTGTGACAAGGACGATCCCATGGGCCTTAGAAAGACACTGGCTGAAACCGACGTGGGCAACTTTATTCATGCCCAGGTCTTCGAGACTTATCAGTGCGGCACTTCTGTCCAGTATTCTCATTGTGATCGATTCGCCAAATACCGTTGGAACGGTCGAAACACGAATGTCGACTTTGCTGGTTCTGCCCTTGAATTCTATGTGGCCGTCCTGAGGGACAAAACGCTCTGCGATGTTCATGTTGCCCATGATCTTTATACGCGAAGTGATGGCGGCCTGAAGTCTTTTGGGCGGGCTGGATTTCTCCGAAAGCATACCGTCGATGCGATACTTGATGTTTACCTGCTTTTCAAAAGGCTCGATGTGTATGTCACTTGCGCGGGCCTCTATCGCTTCATAGAGAATAAGGTTTACGAGATTTACAAGCGACGGTTCTGCGGCAAGTTCGTGAAGTTTGGCAGCAGAAAACTCTTCGTCATCGATATCTGTGATATTTTCGGCGGGCATCTCGGAAGGAGTAAGGTCGTCGAGCATCCGGCTTACCTTGTTGCCGTAAAACTTCATTATTGCGTGTTCCATCTCGGTGGGGGAACCGTAAAATCGACGTATAGAACAGCCTGTAACAAGACGGAGTGATTCGATGGCCTGACGCTGAAAGGGATCTACCATTGCAATATCGATCCGCCCATTAGTGCGTCCAATCGGGAGAACGTTGTATTTGCTGACCATTTCGGCGGGAATGGCGGCAAGGACTTGCTGGGATATGACAATATCGTCAAGTTCGGCCTTGCCTATGCCTGCCTGGGAGGCCAATGTCTCGTTTATTTGTGACTGGGAAACATATCCGCAATCCAGAAGGATGTGACCCAGTTTTCGCTGGTCATCCCGCTGTCGAAATAATGCAGTTTGCAGATCTGCTTCACCCAAATAAGACCTGGCACAAAGAAGCTCACCAATTTTTTTTCGCATCCTAAGTTCTTTTCTTAATGCTCTTTACGTGTTTGTTAACAAAAATAACAATCGTTGATATTATACCCCAAAACGGCATTAAAATCAATCATTTTGGTCCACAAAAGGTAAACCTTACGCCCTCAACACATATTCTGACGCATTCAACACTACTAAAGACGCTTCAAGGACAATTTTATTACACAAAAACTGCATTTTCCTGCAAATTTTTTCGGGTATATTTGCCGTTTTTAATGCGTTTGGTTAAGGATTTGAGTTTTTTGGCAACATTTACAATCTTTTAGGCCATTTAAACGGGGAGATTGCGCTAAAATGTCGCTGGGAGTTGTAAATAAGGCCACTACGGAATATTAGAGCAATTAAATTTTTAGTGTATGCCTTATGCCTGTTGCGGCTTTATCTGTCGGCGTTAGAAAAACTCGGTTTAGAATAGCTAAACCTGCGTTTTCTGCCTTGCCAGCTAAAGTCCTCACGACGACCTAAGGCTATACATAAAAAGTTTAAGTGCTCTAATTACCGTGTATTACTGCTTCCGTCTGTGCGGTTATCGCTCTTGTGAAACCCGGAACGATGGCAGCTATTCGCTCAAGTTCCTCTGGTTTTAGAGGGTTTTGAGCTGAACGGCAGATAAGGACGAATCCGATGGGCGCACCGAATTTGCCGACTGGGACCGCAGCTGCGGATATTTTGTTTAACACGTTGGGATTGCCCTGCAAACCGACGTGACACATATCATCAAGCGTGAAAATACGATTCGAATGGCATATGTCTTTTACAACAGCTTCAGTAAAATAGCCTTCGATCCTGTCGGCATCGACATCGATAGGCTGGTCATCGTCGGCTATGTGCAGCTTGAAACCCTGCGAGTCCATCAGGAAGATCGTAACATCGGAACCGACAACCGATTTCTTTATCATCGCTCCAGCGGCATCGAGAAGGGCCGTAAGATCTGTATAACCCAAAAGAGATTCATAAAAATTGATGCCGAAGGTCAAGACCTGTAACTGATCTATGAAATCGCGATGAGCACCTACAATATCATTACAGAGTATGTCTATCTTTTTGCCTTGACGGTGCCTGATTTGATTTAATTGGCGCACCAGCTTTAATGCCCGCTTTTTACGATCACTTTCCAAATTGATTCTCCATGGTAAAAAAGTTCGTTTCCAGAGATTTCATCGGTCAGTGAGACAGGGGTCTTTAGCAAACAAGACCTAACATTTAGAACAAAACGACCTGTCCTATAAATGCACGTAGAAAGTTACTGAAATCGCTGCTGTGGGAGCTGTGTGGAGAAGAAAGCTTATGGCCGGTTTGAGCTTGTGCTGTGACAAGGAAACAAAAGGGGTCTTACATTATTGCAAGGCTTGTGGAAGTGTTATTGTTACGCAAGTGCCTTTTTCAGGAGAACTTGCGATCTGCATTTTTCCATTATTGAGCCGAAGCAGACGCTGGGAATGGGCAAGTCCCATGCCCTTGTTGCGGCCGGCGGGTTTTGCAGAAAAGAAGGGTTGGCTGGCCCTTGCAAGCAGATCTTTGTCCATTCCGCAGCCCTTGTCGATGATCTGTAATGTTATGCTGCCCTGGGATTG
>DAOVIC010000124.1 GCA_030671565.1 Anaerohalosphaeraceae bacterium | reverse complement strand
TCCTGAAGCTTACACCGTCGACGGCTTTTACGTGTCCGACGGTTTTTTTGAACAGACCGCGGCGGATCGGGAAATACGTTTTAAGATCCCTGACCTCAACCAGATATTTTTTTGTGTTTGCCATATTCTGCTTCGTATTGTTTGAACTCTTCTTCGGTTTCGTATCCGTGGGAATACCAGCACGCTACGCATCGGTTTGGTTTTACTTCTCTAAGCTTCGGTTCTGTATTTATGCATCTTGGGTCGTCGAATCCTATCGGGCAACGCGGGTGGAACTTGCAGCCCGATGGGAAGCAGAGCGGGTCGGGGACCGAACCGCCTATTACTTCGAGTCGTTCATGCGTTGCACCGATTTTTGGAAGCGAACGCAGAAGTCCGCGGGTATATGGGTGCAGCGGGTCATCGAAGATGGCTTCGACGTCGCCGGTTTCGACAATTCGCGAGGCGTACATCACGACGACATCGTCGGCGTTTTCTGCGACAACTCCGAGATCGTGTGTGATGAGTATAATCGACATGCCGTTTTGCTTTTGCAGCTTGCGGAGAAGTTCGAGTATCTGTGCCTGTATCGTAACGTCAAGTGCGGTAGTCGGCTCATCCGCGATCAGCAGCGCCGGCCAGCAGCACAGGGCCATTGCGATCATTATTCTCTGACGCATTCCGCCGCTCATCTGGTGCGGGTATTCGTTTATGCGTTTTTCCGGGTCGGCGATGCCTACCTGACGGAGCATTTCGATGGCGAGTGTCCTGGCTTCGGGTTCTTTTTTGTTTTGGTGGAGCTTTATCGCTTCCATGATCTGGTCGCCGACGGTGTAGACGGGGTTTAAACTTGTCATCGGTTCCTGGAAGATCATGGCAATGTCGTTGCCGCGTATCTGCCGCATCTGCTTTTCGCCGGCATCGAGGAGGTTTTCACCTTTAAAGAGAATTTCTCCGTTTCCGATCTTACCGGGCGGATCTGGTATCAGTGAGAGTACTGCCAGGGCGGTGACGCTTTTTCCGCAGCCGCTTTCACCCACTACCGCAAGCGTCTTTGCCACGTGGACGTCGTAGCTTACGTTCTGGACGGCTTTCACCAGTCCTTCGTCAGAGTAGAAGGTTATCGAGAGGTCTCGTATCGACAGTAGTGGTGTGTTTTCGGTCATGCAGCTTTCCTCAATCTTGGGTCGATAGCATCGCGCAATCCTTCGCCAACGAGGTTGTAGGCTGTTACTGTAAGGAAGATCGCCATGCCCGGGAAAAGCGAAAGCCACCACAGAAATCTTCCGGTCGTTCCTACGCCGAGACTTAGCATCTGTCCCCAGCTTGGCGTGGGAGGTGCTACGCCAAAACCGAGGAAGCTTAGGGCAGCTTCGATGAAGATAGCTCCGGCGATACCGAATGTGGCGTTTACGAGAACCGGGGCGATACCGTTGGGAAGCATGTGTTTGAAAAGTATGCTGCGAAGGGGCAAACCGAGAGACCGGGCGGCTTGTACGAATTCGAGATGGCGGAGCTTGAAGAACTCTGCCCGGATAAATCTTGCATCGCCTGTCCAGCTTGTTATGCCGATGATGATCATGATGTTAAAGAGGCTTCGCGGAAAAAACGCTACGATCGTGATTATCAGAAAGAAGGTTGGTATGGCCATCATTATTTCGACTATTCGCATGCCGAAGAAGTCAACTTTACCGCCGAAATATCCGAGAATGGACCCGACGAAAACACCTATAATGCTTGATATGCCAACTGCGACAAAACCGACGGAAAGTGATATTCGGCTGCCGTGTATGAGGCGGCAGAGTACGTCTGCGCCGACGTCGTCTGTGCCGAGCAGGTGGTCTTTTGACGGGCTCTGCTCGCGTACGCTGAGGTTCACGTTTCCGAAACTGTAAGGGATGGGTGCAAAGACCGCATCGGTTGCTTTTTCTCTGGCGACCATGGATTTGTAGTCGGTCGCATCGAGTTTTTTGTCCATGAATCCGAAGAACATGGCTATGCCGACGACAAGGATGATCGCATTTTTTCTGATCTGTTTATAGAATACTCTGCCGCGACTGGATGGATTGATGTTCGTGCGGTTTCGGCGTATCTGTATGAACTGGACTATGCCGAGAAAGGCTGCCAGAAAGATACTGTAATCGACGGCATCCAGGGCGGAAAACAACGGAAAGCCGAGTTTGCCGTCGATGCGAATGACGTAGGGTTTGTCGTTGGCTATGAAAGGGGCAAAGACCGCGACTGCGAAAAGGAATATTACAAACGTCATGCTTAGTACGTTTAGTTTGCTCTTGAAGAACTCGCGCGAAACCATCTCTCCGTACGAGGTTCCCCAGTCAGCGGGTTTTTGTTTTCGCTTACTCATTCGCCTGTTTCACTTTCAAAACTTATTCGCGGATCGGCCATGGCGTATGCTATGTCGCCGAGGAGCATGCCAACGAGATTCAGCGTTCCGGCGATGGTCGCAACAGCCATCACTACGTTGTAGTCGCGTGTTGTTACCGCTTCGAATGCCAGCCGACCCATACCCGGTATGCTGAATATGCTTTCGATGATGACCGAGCCGCCGAACATTGCCGGAAGAACCGTTGCCATTATCGTTATCACTGGAATAATGCTGTTTCTAAAAGCATGACGCATGATCACTACATTATTGGCCAGCCCCTTGGCCCTTGCGGTTCTAACATAGTCCATTCGAAGATTATCCAGCATACCAGCACGAACCTGCTTGCTAAGATAAGCAAACCCGCCGTATGAAAGGCACGCAACAGGCAAAACCAGGTGCCAAAGACGGTCGGCCAGCCACGGGAAAAATGGCAGTATCTCTGAATTGTTGCTGCTAAGACCTGCTGGAGGAAACCACTGAACAAACGTCGGTCCGCAAAGGTAGCCGATCATCATCTGCCCGACCCACATCGCAGGAAGCGCCCAGAGCATAAAAAGAACGACAGAGCTTGCCCGGTCGAAGAATTTTTTGTGCCGCACCGCAGACAGCACGCCTACCGGTAAAGCAATGGTATACATTATTATGAATGCCAGAATGTTAAGTGTCAGGGTTATGGGCAGGCGTTCTTTTATCAGGTCAAAAACGGGACGATGATGCTTGATAGAATCGCCAAAATCAAAACGAACCACTCTGCCAAGCCAAATGATGTACTGAACAGGGAGGGGCTTGTCGTAACCATAAAGCTTTTCTCGGGATTCCTTGACGACGGCTGCACGTTCAGCATCCATCTGACCGCCTGGACCCATCGCAAGACTGAAAGGGTCACCGGGGGCAGCGCGGCTTATCGCAAAAACCATAATGGTTATGCCGAACAAAGTCGGGATCATCAAAAACAATCGCCTGATTATATAATTAGTCATGATCTAATCGTTACTCGTTAGTATTTCTGCATTTCTTTCGGAACATACCACTCAAGTTCGTCTATGCCCAGTTTGTGAATTATTACATTATGAAAGCGTTTATCGAGGAAACGCTCCGAAGGTCTCGTATAGATAAAAGTGTAAGGCTGTTCTTCATGAAGTATGCTGTGGAACTTGTGATACAAGGCGTTTCTTTCATCCCTGTCCATTGTCATCCTGGCCTGCTCGATGAGGGCGTCTGCCTCGGGATTTTTAAAGCCAACGTAGTTGGATCCTTTCACCGCCTGGGAAGAATGCCATATCTGATACGGGTCGCTTTCAACATTACCGCCCCAAGCCATATTTACCGCATCGAATTTACGATCAACGGCACGCTGGCTGAAAATCGACCACTCATAAGGGTCGGGGACAACGACAATACCGATCTTTGAAGCTGCGTCTCTGACAAGTTTGACGATCTTTTCGTGAAGAGGGGTTCCCCCAACTATCATATAATTGAACTTGAAGGCAATTCCATCCTTATCGCGTACTCCGTCACCGTCTGTATCGATCCAGCCGGCTTCATCGAGAAGTTTTTTCGCCTTTTCAAGGTCATATGGCCAGGGCTCAATATTTGGATTGGTTTGCGGGCCGTGAATATAAAACGGGCCGGTAGGTATCTCTGCGGTGGAGCTTCTGAGAATATGATCACGTATAGCTTTCCTGTCGATCATGTGAGTAAGAGCTTGACGTACCCTTTTGTCCTTAAAGAAAGGCCTTGCCTGATTCCATCCAACCCAGAAATATCCTGTTTCGGTCGCAGACCAGTACGAAAGGCAATGGAATTTTTCACTAAATTCTTCGTTACTGCATTTTTCGTCAAATTGATCCGGCATGGGCCGCCAGAAATCAACTTCACCTGCCTCAAGAGACTGCAATGCGGCGATTTCATTAGTTATAAAACGAAAAACCCGTTTTTTGATCTTTGGTTTTTTATCCCAGTAATTTTCGTTACGAGTAAGTACGACCTGCCTGCCGACATCCCATTTTTCAAAAACGTAGGGACCGCTTCCTACCGGGTTGGTACGCAATTCATTAAACTCTTTCGGCTCATCGAACTGGTAAATATGTTTGGGATATATTGGAATGCCGCCGATATAGCCGAGGGAGAGGAAATAAACGTTTTTCATATAAAATTTTATCTCTCTGTCATTGATCCTTTCATATCGATCTATGTCACGGAAATAATTGGCATAACTGTGGCAGTCAATATCCAAATTGGTTATTGTTTCGAGCGTAAAGATCAGATCGTCAGTTGTTATGGGAACGCCATCTGAAAAATGAATATCATCCCTTAACTTGAAATATATCTCCAATCCATCTTCGGAAATTGAAAACTCCTCTGCGAGCTTTCCTTCGTATTCAAAAGCGTCGGGTTTATAACCAACCATGCTTTCAAAGATCGTACCGCTTACTATCCATCTTGCTCCCCAGCCGGAGCCCTCCAAAATATCAAAAAGCGTTGCAGGTTCGGCATTAATACATTGTACCAGCCAGTCGCCCTTATCGCCGGGGTATTCATCCTCGTCCGATGTCTTACCGGCATCCATCTGTGCGGCAGAACTTACAAACCTGATGTTTTCTACTGCCTTTATTACTCTGTTTAGGTGTTCGTACTGCCTGTCCATTTGTATCATTGACAGTATCTGGATGGCTATGATAGCTGCCAAAAACAGAAACAGTATAAACATCGATAATCCGGAACGATTATTCATATCAGCACCCGTTCGATCAAATTAAGTTTATTTGTATTTTTGTTGT